>JAPKDK010000280.1 GCA_028872645.1 Verrucomicrobiota bacterium | reverse complement strand
TTTGCACTCGTCTGGGGAAAGATCGGCCCACGTTAGGCTGGCGGAAAGCAGCAGCGCGCTGCATATTGCAATGTATCGTTTCATTCGAGCTAAAGTGACGAAAAATCGACGAGGTGCAATCTAAATCCATTCAGGCTGTATTTCTGCTTTGCGTGGGGGGCATAGTGGGCTAAACAATCTCCATGCACAGACTCTCAAATCGCATACTTTCCCAAACCCTTCCGGTGCTATTCCTACTGGCAGTGGCCGGCTGCCAATTCGCGCAACCGCATGCGGAGAAGGATTTCACGAGTCTCTTCGACGGACAATCGCTCAAAGGCTGGCAATTGCTGACCCACAAAGGCGATGGCTATGGTGTCACAAATCTAGTGGAGAATGGCGTGACCAACGCCGTCATCTACTGCGCCAAAGGCGGCGGCGGAAATTTGTTGTCCGAGAAAACATATAGTGACTTTGTATTGCGGTTTGATTTCAAGCTTACCGAAGGCGCCAACAACGGCCTCGCCATCCGAGCCCCCAACCAAGCCAGCAGCTTGGCCTACGATGGCATGGAACTGCAAATTCTGGATGACGCATACAAAGGCAAACTCAAGCCCGAACAATTCCACGGTTCCCTATATAATATAGCCGCCGCCAAAAAGGGGGCCCTGAACCCCGCCGGCGAATGGAACTCACAGGAAGTTGTTGCCCGCGGCCGTCGCATCACCGTGCGCCTCAATGGCACGCAGATTCTCGATGTGGATATCAACTCAATCACCGATCCGGCCACGCTGGTCAAACATCCCGGCCTCTTTCGCCCCGGCGGCCACATCGGTTTCCTTGGCCACAATGACGAAGTGTTTTTCAAAAACATTCGCATCAAGGAACTCGTCAAAATTGATCTCTCCAACGTGCCACCAAAAGGTTTCCGGGCTCTTTTCAATGGCACCACCTTGGCCGGTTGGCAGGGCCTTGCCGCGCGGCCCAACAACAACCCAATCAAACGCGCCGCCCTCACGCCCGATCAGCGCCGAACCGTGCAAGCCGAAGCCGACGCCAATATGACCGCTCATTGGAAAGCTGAAAACGGCGCCATTGTTTTTGATGGCCAAGGCCGCAGCTTGCAAACTAAACGCGACTATCGCGATTTCGAATTGCTGGTAGACTGGAAAATTACAGCCAAAGGCGACAGCGGCATTTACCTGCGCGGCACGCCGCAGGTACAAATGTGGGATCCGCGCGGCGACGACAACCCCCGCGCCGCCAAAGGCAGCGGCGGTCTTTACAATAATCAGGGCGAAGGCAACGCAAAGGATCCGCTCGTGAATGCCGACCACATTGTCGGTGACTGGAACCGATTCCGCATTCTAATGATCGACGAACGCGTGCATGTATTCTTAAATGGAAAGCTGGTTGTGAAAAACACCATCCTCGAAAATCTATGGGATCGCACTCAACCGCCGTTGCGTGAAGGGGCCATCGAGCTACAAGCCCACGGCAGCCCGCTGTGGTTTAGAAATCTATATATTAGGGAGATTCAATGAAGAACATGAACCGTCGCCATTTCCTCGCAGCTACTACAGCTGCCTCAACTGCCTTGGCGTTTCCCTTCGTGGGACGCGTGCTTGGCGCGAACGCAAAATTAAACATCGGCGTGGTCGGTGTGGCTGGCCGGGGTGGGAGTAATTTGGCCGGGGTGAAGAGTGAAAACATTGTGGCATTATGCGATGTGGATGCAGCGCGGTTGGCGGGGGCGACGAAGCAGTTTCCCAAAGCCAAGAGCTACGCGGATTTTCGAAAAATGCTCGAACGCAAAGATTTGGATGCGGTGGTGTGCAGCACGCCGGATCATACGCACGCCATCGTCGGCGTGAGCGCGCTGAAGAGCGGGCGACATTTGTATTGCGAGAAACCGCTGGCGCATACGGTATCCGAGGTGCGGGCGATGACCGAGGCGGCGGTGGCCGGCAAGCGCGTTACGCAAATGGGCACGCAGATTCACGCGGGTAATAATTACCGGCGCGTGGTGGAACTAGTGCAGAGCGGCGCGATTGGGGCGGTGAAAGAAGTGCACGTTTGGGCCGGAGCCACTTATGGAAACATTGGCCTCTCAGCCAAGGACGCACCGTTGCCCAAAGGATTTGATTACGATTTATGGCTGGGGCCGCTGCCGTACCGGCCGTTCCGCAAGGAATACGCGCCTTTTGGCTGGCGGCATTTCTGGGAGTACGGCGGCGGTACGCTGGCGGATTTCTGGTGCCATTATTCGGATCTTGCCCATTGGGCGCTGGACCTCACTCATCCACTCACCGTCCACGCCCATGGCGGTAAGGCGCGTCCGGAACGAGTGACGCAGAAGTTGAAGGTGGAATACACTTATCCCGCGCGCGCGGAAAAACCGCCGGTGCATCTCACGTGGTATCAAGGCGGCGAAAAACCCGCGATACTCACCGTGGCGCAGAAAAAGAAATGGAGCAGCGGCGTGTTATTCGTAGGCGAAGGAGGGATGCTGTTTTCAAACTACGGAGGGCATCAACTTTTGCCGGCGGAAAAATTCAAGGGCTTCAAAGCCCCGGTGCAAACTATCCCGAACTCCATCGGTCACCACGCCGAATGGATCAAAGCCTGTAAGGAAGGCGGCCGCGCGACGTGCGATTTCCGCTACTCCGGCCCGCTTGCGGAATGCGCGCTGTTGGGCATCGTGTCTCATCGGATTGGAAATAAAAAGCTGGATTGGGACTGGGAAAAAATGAAAGCCGGCAATGCGCCTGAGGCGGATCGGTATATCCAGCATCGGTATCGGGCGGGATGGAAACTTTAACCTAAATTGATTATGGAAAACGAAGAACAAACCTCAAGCGAACCCAGCCAGCCCCAACCCCGGAGCAGTTCGACTCGAATGGTTGTGATGGGCGTGCTTCTGGTAGCGATGGTGGTTATGGCCCTCATCCAATCGGGCGCACGGAGCAAGCGCGATGCGGCGGAAAAGAGAGTGGACGAACTTGCAGATTCCTATGACGACAACCTGCCGACTGATTATATGAAAGCGGCTGGGAAGATCCCCCGTGTGGTTGCCACAGAGGATTTGCTTACCCAAGTGTATCGATGGGAAGGAGTGCTGCAGCATTTCGAAATGCGCATCCTGTTCAATGTGTCGGATGGGGAATACGCGCTTAACGACATCAGAAGCAGTGCGGTGTCGCGATTCAAGGCGAAAGATATTTCCAAGTTCGCTATGGCGGAAAAGTCGGGAACGAATAACAAAGAATTCCCAAAGGCATCCAAAATGTCGAAAGAAGGGGAAACCGGTGGCGAGGGCAAAGGTGGCGGCTTTAATCGCAGTGACCCTCCCGGAGGCGGACCCAGTGGCGGACCTGGTGCGGGCGGTTCCCGTGGTGGAGGAATGAATTCCGAGCGCATGAAGGAGAGAATGGTGGCATCATTTGAAAAACTGGGACTGGCGGAAGCCCAGCAAGCCAAGGTAAATGCTATTATCGAGATACAACTTGAGGAGACCATGGCGCTCCTAGGCGGATCGCGTGAGGGAATGCGCGAGAAATTCGGCGCCTTGCGCGAAAAATACACTGCCAAATTCAAGGAAGTGCTTAGCGAGGAACAATTCGAGGCTTATGAGAAGGCCCGTGATGACGCCCGTAAACAGCGTGGCGGCGG
>JAPKDK010000279.1 GCA_028872645.1 Verrucomicrobiota bacterium | reverse complement strand
GTCACCAAAATCCACGCCAACCCCGCCACCGCCGCCGCGCCGAGGAAGGTGCCGAACTTGCGGAAGCGTTGGCGTTCTTCTTCCTTGATGTTCAGCAGCATGATAACAAATAGGAAGAGTACGATCACCGCGCCGGCGTACACGAGAATTTGGACTGCGGCCAAAAAGAATGCCTTGAGCAAAACGAACAGCCCCGACATGCAAATAATGGTGAGCACGAGAAACATCGCGCTGGTCACGGGGTTGCGGCTGAAGGGATTGAACACCACCAACGCCCCGCAAAGGAGGGTGAGCGCGCTGAAGATGTAAAAGAGGATTTCCACGGGTTAATTTTCAATTTTCATTGATCATTCCCTTTCCTTCTTCGATTTATCCTCCACCGGAAACATCTCCTGCGCTTTCGCATCTGCCGTTTTCTTTTCCCATTTCTTGATGCGATCGTGATGCGTGCCGCCGCGTTCGAGGAGTTTATCTTTGTCGAAAATCATTTCCTCGCGGTTGCTGCCGGTGAGGGCATAGTCGCGGCGCATCATATTTTTGTCGTAGCCTTCGTAATAATCCTTGGCGAGATAGATGGCTTCCTCGGGGCACACCTCCTCGCAGTAGCCGCAGAAGATGCAGCGGAGCATGTCGATCTCGAATTCCTTGGGCATCTTTTCCGCGCCCTCGCGATGGGCGGTTTCGCCGGCCTCGCCCGGTGGGGTGATGCGGATGGCCTTGGGCGGGCACACAAATTCGCACAGTTGGCAGCTCACGCATTTGGTGGCGGCATCCTGATCGCTCACGAGATAAGGCGCGCCGCGAAAGCCGGGCGGCACGGTCCACAGCTCCTCGGGATAGCTCAGCGTGGCCTTGAATTTGTTGTTCTTGTTTTTCTCTTCGTAAACCTTTGATTTTTTGAACGAAAGAAAATGGCTGAGCGTGACCTTGAATCCATTCCACAACGCGGGAATGAACAGGCGTTCCCAGAGGCTCAATTTCACGCGTTGGACTTTGATGGCCATTTTATTTTCCGTGGGTCAAGTACAGGTAAATCGCCGTCACCACAATGTTTGCGAGCGCCAGCGGCACGAAGCGTTTCCAGCCGATGTCCATTAGCTGATCGTACCGGAAACGCGGCAGCATCCAGCGCACCCAAATAAACAGCCCCATAAACAGCAGTAGTTTGCCAATGAAAATGCCGACTTGCAAGAGCCCCATTCCCAGCGATTCGGCGGGTGCGTTGAGGCCGGCGAAGGGGAGCGTCCAACCGCCGAGGAACAGCACCACCATCATCGCGCTCACGGCGATCATCGCCGCGTATTCGCCGAGGAAAAACAGCGCAAACTTCATCGAACTGTATTCGGTGTGATAGCCGCCCACCAATTCCGATTCCGCCTCAGGCATATCGAAGGGCAATCGGTTGGTTTCCGCGAAGGCCGCTACCAGAAAAATCACAAACGCAATCGGCTGCTTGAGGATCAGCCACGCGCCGCTTTTTTGATAATCAATCACCGCAGATAAATTCAAGTCCCCCACCAACATAAACACCGGCACCACGCTCATTCCCATCGCGATTTCGTAGGAGATCATTTGCGCGCTGCTGCGGATGCCGCCGAGGAAAGGATACTTGGAATTGCTCGCGTACCCCGCCAGCACGATGCCGTACACGCTGAGCGATACGATGCCAAATGTGAACAAAATGCCGACGTTCAAATCCGCAATGACCGCTTGCTGCGAACCGAGTTTGGAGCCAAACGGAATCACCGCCAACGTCACCAGCGCCGGCACCATCGCCACTGCCGGCGCCAGCCAGAAATACACCTTGCGCGCGTACGCCGGTGTGAAGTCTTCTTTGAGGATAAACTTGAGCCCATCCGCCGCCGGTTGGAGCAGCCCAAACGGCCCGACGCGATTGGGCCCGACGCGGTCTTGGATCCATGCCGAAATGCGCCGCTCGGCCACCACCGAATACGCAACCATCGGAAGCACCACCGCAAACACCGCGATCACAATTTTCAGCAAACTGAAAATTGCAAACTGCTCATTTGGAGTGAGGTTGTTGAACCAATCGGTCATTTATTTTTCACCACAGAGGCACAGAGAGGAAACCAGTAAATTCATCTCATCAAATCTCCACCGTCACCCCGTCATCACCCAGCGCGGCCCAGTTTAATTCTTTGGCTTTGAACGCATCCACTTCGCCAGCCATTTGGTTGAACAGTCCTTCGATGGTACTGAACCCGTTTTGGCCGGTCACGTTTTCTACGAGCTCGTGCAGGAACTCCCATTCGGCGCGGGCATTGCCAGGGGCGTCGAGGGCTTTCATGAGTTTTTGCACTTGGCCTTTCACGTTTGTGAAGGTGCCGCGCTTCTCGGCATACGCGCAGCCGGGCAGTAGGTAATGCGCCTTCGCCGTGGTGGCGTTGGCGAAAATATCGCTCACAATCAGCAAGTCCAATTTCCCCAAAAGCGCTTCGCTGATGCCGTGTTGTGTGACGTCTTCGCCGAAGACGATTAACGACTTAATAGTGCCGCTCTCGATGCCTTCGGCAATCGTCGGCAGATTTGCGCCGAGGGTTTTGCCGGCGATGCCGATGAGGCGCGCGCCGTTGCTGTTGGGGTTTTTGTCGGCGTTCACCAAAAGATGATCACCCTCGCCATTGCGCGGCACGGAGTCGGTGATGGCCTCGAATTTGTCGGCCAGTTTTTTCAGCAAAAAAAGTTCCTCATTCGTTTGGCGCGCCGACGCGATAATGGCCACTGAAGCGACCGCTGCCTCTTCGAGATTGGCGGTGATCTCCGCGAGGATCGTGGCCCAGTCGGTGGCGCCTTTGAGTTTGGAAAGACGTTTCTCGCTGCCGATCCATTTGTAATCCAACCGGCCCGAGTCGCACATCCACGGGCCATTGACCGCATCGTTTTCGCGTGGCTCTTGGCGGTACATTTTATTTTCGCGCGAGCCGATGACCGTGTTGCAACCGGTGGCGCAGCCGGTGCAGAGGCTGTTGGTTTCCTTGAGAAACCACACGCGCATTTGGAATCGGAAATCTTTGGAGGTCAACGCGCCCACCGGACAAATGTCGACCGTGTTCAGCGTGTAATTATTATCAAACGGCGCGCCAGGGAAAGTCGCGATGGTATTATAACTGCCGCGATTCACAACGCCGAGCGCGTCGTCGCCCGCGATGTCCGCGCTGAAGCGAATGCAGCGCGTGCACAAAATGCATCGCTCGGCATCGAGTACGATGCGCGGGCCGAGGTCCACGGCTTTGGGTTTGTGCACTTTTTGCTCAGCAAACTTGCTCTCGGCTTGGCCGTGTTCCATGCTGTATTCCTGTAGCTTGCACTCGCCGGCTTGATCGCAAATGGTGCAGTCGAGCGGATGATTGATGAGCAAACTTTCCAGCACCGCCTCGCGCATTTCTTTGGTCTCCGGACTGCTCGCATAAATTTCCATTCCCGGAATTAAATTGGTCGCGCAGCCGATGACGCCTTTTGGCGTGCCGCGTTCGTACGGCAACACCATCGGGCCAATCTTCAGCGAGCCGTCCTCGTTCATCGGCGGTTTTCCATCGGGCCCCGGTCGGCCGGGCATTCCCACGTGCACGAGGCACATCCGGCAATTGCCCGCCACCGTCAGCTTGGGGTGATAACAATAATGCGGGATTTCGATGCCCGCGTGCTTGCACGCTTGCAG
>JAPKDK010000278.1 GCA_028872645.1 Verrucomicrobiota bacterium | reverse complement strand
AACGAAAAATTCATCACCTACGCCCGCCCCCTCATCCAAGGCGAGCTGCATCTCCCCACCGAACAAGGCCTCCCCGTCTTCGCCCGCCTCAAACGCGCGCGAGTGGAAAAAGTGCTGCCGGCGTTGGGGTAGGTTTTTCTCTGTGTGTTTTTTCTTTCACTGATTCAATTGGTGCGTTTTCATACCCGCATGAGTGAGGTACAATGGCAGTTTGAAGGCGGAGCGTTTCAGGAATCGTTGCCGAATGGGAAGACCTCGGGAACGTTGGTGGTAAGTCCGGTGAGTGTGAAGTTTGTCTCGGAAGACGGGGAGGTGGAGATGCCGGTGACGGGGATTCAAACGGAGTTGGGTGGGGCGTCAAACCGAATGTTGTTTTTCAAACACGCGGAACAGGAGGGGTGGACGTTTTTCACGACGGACCAGGGAATTTTGAAGCACCCGGTGTTTGCGAAGGACGCGCGGACGGCGGGCACGCGCAGCCGGGTGCGACGCACGCGATGGCTGAGCCGGGCGGCGACGTTTACGTTTTTGGGATTTTTCGTGGCCATCGGGCTGGGGTTGTGGTGGGGCAAGGATCCAATGGCCCACGCGGTGGCCAAGCGAATCCCAGTGGAGATGGAGGAGAAGATTGGTGAGGCGGCGTTCGGCTCACACGCGGCGGCGAATCAACTGGTTAAGGATGAGGCGGTGCTCGAAGAATTTGAAAAGCTCTCAGCGCCGTTGATTGAGGCGATCGGAAGCACGCGTTATACCTTCAAATTTCATATCATCGAGGATTCCACGCTGAACGCGTTCGCGTTACCGGGCGGCACGATGGCGATTCACACAGGGCTACTGCTAAAAGCAGCCTCGGCAGAGGAGGTGCTAGGGGTGATGGCTCACGAACTTGCGCACGTTGAAGAGCAGCACAGCATGCGCAATCTGGTGGAGATGGTGGGGTTGTACGCAATTTTGTCTGGGCTCTTTGGTGACGTGAGCGGGATTGCGGCGGTGTTGGTCAATAATGCGCCGTATTTGCTTTCGATGAAGTTTTCGCGCGATCACGAGCGGGAAGCGGATGCGGTGGGATTCGGATATTTGATGAAGGCAAATATCGATCCGCGCGGGATGGTGAATTTTTTTGAGACGATCCAAAAGGAACAAGCGGAAGCGGAGGGGCTGGATATGAATGGCGCGTTATCTATATTAAGCACGCACCCGGCCACGCAGGAACGGATCGACACGCTAAACGCGCTTATTAAGGCAAAAGCCGGCACCGGGCCGTATCGAAAATTGGGCTTGGACTTTGAGGCGTTTCAGGGGAAACTTCGGGGCGCGCTAAACAAATAAGGATAATCGTATGCAAAGTACAATAGAAGGCGCCCCGGCCTTCGCTTATATTAACGTGGATCTTGAGCCCGGGGAAACGGTGATCGCCGAGTCCGATGCAATGAGCAGCATGGCGGCGGATTTGGATATGGTGGCCAAGTTCAACGGCGGCTTTTTCGGCGGACTGGCTAAGGCCTTTCTCGGCGGTGAAAGTTTGTTCGTCAATCATTTCACCAACAACACGTCCAGCACGCGACGCGTGAGTCTGGTGCAGGGCACCCCGGGCAACACCCGGCAGATTGACCTCAACGGCAACACCTTTTGCCTACAACCGGGCGCGTATATCGCCAGCACGCCGGGGGTGAATCTCGGAGTGAAGTGGGCCGGATTCAAATCGTGGTTTGCCAAGGAAGGCCTTTTCAAACTCACCGTAAGCGGCCAAGGCAGTGTGTGGTACGGCGCGTATGGCGGGCTGCTCGAGAAGGAAGTGGACGGCGAATACATCGTGGACACGTCGCACCTCGTGGCGTACGAGCCGCAGATGCAATTGAAGATTCAGTTGGCGGGCGGGCTATTCAGCAGCTTAGCCGGCGGCGAAGGCTTCGTCACCCGCATCGAAGGTAAAGGTAAAATCATCATCCAAACCCGCAGCCTCAGCGGCCTGGCCGACTGGCTAAACCCCCGACTTTGGTAAGCCATGCAAATTGAAATTACCCATCAGCCTGGCAACTCTGCCGCGCGTGTGAGCCTCCAAGCCGGCGAAACCATTACCGCAGAAGGTGGTGCGATGATCGCCATGAGCGGCCACATGCAGGTGGAAACCACCACCCACAAACGCGACAAGGGTTCCATCATGGGTGCGCTCAAACGATTGGTAACCGGCGAGAGTTTATTTCTCAATCATTTCACATCCAACGGCGGCCCAGGCGAGGTGATCTTTGGCACCGCGCTCACCGGCGATATGATGGAATTCCAAATGGGCAGCGGCCCAGCGCTCATGGTGCAGGCCGGCAGCTACGTGGCCAGCGCGCCCAGCGTGGATATGGACATGAGCTGGCAAGGATTCGGCAAGGCGCTCTTTTCCGGCGAAAGTATGTTTTGGATCAAACTCACCGGCACCGGCCCGGTCATCATCAACTCATTCGGCGCGATTTATCCCATCCAAGTGAATGGCGAATACATCGTGGACACCGGCCACATTGTGGCCTTTGAGGAATCGCTCAATTTCGAAATCACCAAGGCCGGCAAGAGTTGGATGTCCTCCTTCCTCGGCGGCGAAGGAATGGTTTGCAAATTCATTGGGCAAGGCACCGTGTGGTGCCAAAGCCACAACGCCGGCAGCTTCGGCACCGCGCTCGGCCCCAGCCTTAAATCCCACTAAACCGCCATGCAAATTACCATCAATCGCGACGGCGAAAACCACGGGCCTTACCCACTCGAGCAAGTGCGGGAGATGCTCGCTAACGGCTCGATGCAGCCCACCGACCTCGCCCATTACGAAGGAGCTGCCGACTGGGTGCCACTCCATCAAGTCCCCGGCGTGACCGGCGATGTCTCTCCGCCCGTGCTGGAAAGCACCGCACCGACCGCCACCGCCACGCAGGAATCCTTCACCCCCACCGGTGAACACGAGCATGAATTCCGTGTTGAATGCAAACCGGACTTTGCCTACCTCACAGTACAGATTCCCGCCAACCAAACGCTCAAGGTGGAAGCCTCCGCCATGGCCACCATGTCCACCAACATGGTGATGAAAACCAAAATGAAAGGCGGTCTCAGCCGTTTCCTCGGTGGCGAGAATTTGTTCATCAACGAATTCACTGCGCAAGGCGGCCCCGGTGAAATTGGCATTGCCCCCGGCAGTCCCGGCGACCTCGAGCACTGCTTCCTTGACGGCACCAAGGAAATTTTCCTGCAAAGTTCCGCCTACGTCGGCTCCGGCATGAGCGTGGAGGTGGATTCCAAATGGCAGGGCTTCAAGGGCTTCTTTTCCGGCGAAGGCCTTTTCCTGCTGCGCTGTACCGGCCGTGGTGATTTGTGGTTCAACACCTACGGCGCCATTATTGAAATCCCCGTGGACGGTAACTACGTGGTGGATACCGGCCACGTGGTCGCCTTCACCGGCGGACTGCAGTACGGCGTGGAATCAGTGGGCGGCCTCAAGAGCCTCTTTCTTTCTGGCGAAGGACTCGTCTGCCGCTTCAGCGGTCAAGGCAAAGTGTGGATCCAAACCCGCCACCCCACCGCCTTCGCGCAGTGGACCTTCCCCTTCCGGCCCTCCAAAAACAACTAGCTACTTGCGCAACTGCGCGAGAAATCCGGGATCTGTGCCGGCGAGATCCGCGCGACGTTGAGCGGCCAACAAACCGCCGTA
>JAPKDK010000029.1 GCA_028872645.1 Verrucomicrobiota bacterium | reverse complement strand
CAACGCGCTGGCGTTCACCGGCGTGAATCAGGCGGCGTGGTTAGCGTTTACCGGCAGCACTTGGAAACTGGAGGAGCGCGCCAGCTACGAGACACCGTTAAAGGATGCCGAGCTGCGCGATATGGTGTGTGGCGATCTCACGGGCAATGGCCGGAAGGATTTTGTGTTTTTGGAAACAGGCAAGAATCATCTGGATCTCGCGGCGTGGGATGCGCCGGGCAAGGTGTTGCCGGCGGTGCGCTGGCGGGTTTTTGAGCAACGCTCCTTCCGCGGGCGAAGCGGTGGCGTAGAACCACGCGAAGCGGTGATTGCGGATTTCGACGGCGACAAACGCAATGACCTCGCGGTGCTGGTGCACGATCGGGTGTTGTTGTACACGCAGGAAAAGTAAGGGGTTGTTGTGACCCGCCAAGGCGGTTCACAAAAAAAGGCCGCCCGGCAATGCAGAGCGGCCTGAGAATTTCCAAAAAACTACCCTACTTCAATGCCGGGGGCGTGGGGGCGAAGGTGCGGAAGCGAATGCCCGCCTCGTTGACTTCAACTCCACTCACGGTGACGTGCAGGTACTTCTTAATTTTGGCGAAGTCCGGCAGCAACTTGAAGTCGAGCCAATCGCTGAAGTTCGGCGCCACGGGCAGGCCGGTGTCGGGATCAATTTCCTGACCGGGGCCGATGGGCAGGTTGTCCAGCGTTTGTTCGATGAGGTTCGGGTTATTTTTCAACATCTTAAAAATAGGCCCGAGCATATGCTGCTGGTTTTCGTAGGCGAAGGCGCCTTTCATCCCACCTACCTTGGCGGCGGCTTTTTCCAACACAGCGGATTTGGCCAACGGCTGCGCGTCCTTGCCGGGGCCGCGCAGGTGATCCTCGATGGCTTTGGCGGAGGAGGAGAGGATGAGGTATCCACCGGCGATGCTCAGATGCAGGCCGGTGTCGCCGCCTTCGCCGCTGATGTCATAGGAATGAATGGTACGGCCGAGGAACTCCCGAGACTCAGCGGGCACGGGAACGGCAAGCTTGATGATTGTCTGCAACGCGCCGAGCGTGACGGCGGGTTTGCGTGATTTGAACATAAACAGAGTTGAGGAACTGATGAGATTCGCCAAGTCGTTGCCGCGATTGGGCTGGGCCATTCCCATCATAATGAAATCGTCGCCGAGGGTATCGATAATCTGCTCCTTGAAGCTGAAGTTGGGATCGTTCTGCTGGGCAAACCCGTCCAGCGCGCCCAGCGCCATTGGAGCAGCGGGAGTGATTTCCGCGAGCATGCCGGTGAACACCTTCCACGCGGCTTGGCCATTGCGGCGGAAGCGTGCGAAGCTGGTGACATTCGCATCTACGAAGGACGGCGGCCCGGCGGCCTCGGCGTCGGGCGCAAAGAGCGCGAGCAAGCCGCGGCGGCTGGCTTCGGGAACGTCGACGAAAAGATCGATCAATTCGCCGTCCTTATCCTGATGAGCGGAAAAGCTGATGGAGCGCAAGCCTTTCAGGCCGAGCGCGGTGATCACGCCGTCCACGGTGGGTTCGCCAAAGGCGGGCTCCGCATCGGGGTCTTCAAATGTTTCGGCAGCCTCGAGCCCTTTCTCCACCACAACGGCGAAGTCCAGCCAGCCGTAAGCGAGGGCATTCTTAAACTGAGCCCGATGGCGCGCGGCGAAGCCGGGAACCTTGGCGAGCGACTTGCCGCCTGCGCCCTGGTGCAGCGCCACGATCTGCTCGTGCAGTTGCTCGTGGTTGGTCACGATAAACAACGAACCAGCTTGGCCAATGTAAACGGACATGCCATCGAATTCATCGTTGGGGGGCGTGATGGAAATGGCATCCGTGCCGCGAATGCGATGGCGTTTGTGAGGCACTTCATTTTCTACCAGCGTTTCACGGAGCTTACCGATTTTTTCGGCCAACCCTTTAGATTTTTTGCCGGCATCGACTAACAAATACATTCCGGGCTTTTGCTCGCCGGGGATGAGCGTGAGGCCCATCGTGGCCTGACCCTGCGCAAGGTTCCAGTATTCGGAGAACTTGAAGTTCGCTTTTTCCTCAACTTCAGCGAGTACTTTCTCGCGGAACGCATTCTCGAGCTTGCCGGCAAAAGCGGCCATCTCTTTGTCGTTCCACATACGAACCATTGGAGTGCGGCTCCACGCGGCACGCGCGGCGTTCATATCCGGCACGCTGACCACGGCAAAGGTGGTGGGCGGCAGGATTGTTTCAGGAGCAGCGGCACGGCCAAAAACGGCCAGCAACATCAGGATGGGTACAAACAGAATTCGGTTTTTCATTGTCGTCTGTGTTTACGTTGTTTTAATAAAAAAGGTTACAATTACGGTGCCGCGGGGGTTTTGCGCGGCTTGCGCGGGGGCGGCAGATAGCGGTAGGCGTTGCTCGGATTATCATTGTCATAGGCGTACGCATCGCGGTTTTCGAGGAAATGCATCACCCGATCGACCGGAATGGCGAAGCCGAGATTTTCGCCGCTGGAGATTTTCATATTGGTGACACCCACCACCTCGCCGCGCAGATTAAAGAGCGGCCCACCACTGTTACCCGGGTTGATGGGCGTGGACGTCTGAAGATAAAGCGCCCCTTCCATCTGGCGCTTGCGCGTGCTCACGATGCCCTCGGTGACCGTACGCTCGAGGCCTAACGGGCTGCCGATGGCGAACACGCGCTCGCCCACTTCCAGAAGCGCGGGATCGGCGGCCAACGGCACGGGGTGAAATTTCGGCGCGTCTTTATCCGTGATCCGCAGCAGCGCCAAATCGGCAAACTTGTTCATCGCCACAATGCGCACCTTGCGATAAGTCTTGCGCTCGAGCTGTCCATCGCGTTGGTGATACACCTCCACCGAAATACGCGTCTCGCCTTCGATGACGTGGAAATTCGTGATGAGATGGCCATCCTCGCGAATAATAAATCCCGAGCCCAATCCGCCCGGCGTTTTCACTTGAACGACCGAAACCCCGAGCGCCTCCACCAACTGCTTCACCGGTCGCAACGGCGGCGGCTTAGCGGCCACGGTGTAGAGGCCCTTCGCCTTGGCCACGGTTTGTGCAACCGGCGCGCCGGTGCGCTCGATGCGCTGCACTTCGGCGCGATTGAGCGTGAGCACCGTGTACCCGATGTCCACCACCAGCAATTCCTCTTTCTCGGCCAGCAATTTGCCTTCAATCACCGCGCCGCCTTTGAGGTGCAATTTATCAGCTTGCGCCAACATCGCGGCACAGCATAACACCAGTGCAACTTGGAAAAAACGTGGCATACGGAAAACTCTATCAAAACCGCCGCCCAACGCAAGCCGCGACTGGAGTTTGAGGCGTTTATGTGCTGCCTGCAGCACCTTAGCTCAACTGTTTTTTAGCAGCGGAAAATTCGGTGGGGGTGTTGAGGTTTTGCAATTGCGGGGCCTCGGCCGCAAGTACCCGAATGCGCCGCGCCCGCAGCCGTATGGCGAGCCGTTGCAACGAGCGTTGGCCCGTTGCCAGTTGCGCCTCCACCTTTGGCAGCACAGCGGGCGACAGCACGAAGGGAAACCCCACCGTGCCTTTGAGCGACGCGAATGCCGACTCCGCTTCCACCCCCAAAACTCGCCGCGTGAGTTCCGCGCTCAGAAACGGCATATCACATCCGAGAAACAAAATCTTCCCTCCGTGCGCCCGCGCCCGCCGCAACGCCGTGACCACGCCGCCCAGCGGTCCTTGGCCGGGAGTGTCGTCTTGGGATTGCACGCGGCAGGGCAAGCCCAGCTCCGCCGCCAGCGCGTGTGCGTGACCCAGCAGCGTGCGCCGCCCCAGCCGCAGCTGCGCCTTGGCGCAGCCCATTCGGGCGCTTCCGCCGCCGGCGAGGATCACGCACTCGTATTCGACTATTTCGATGACTGAATTTTTCTTCAAAAAACTGTTGCCTTTGCTGGGGCGTCTGCTATTTTTCCTGCCCTTTTCCGTGGGTTTCCCGCGGGAGAATCATGGCCTGAAACGCCCGACTTCGAGTGAAGTTGGCGGCCACAATAACACTAAACGAAATCCCGTTTCCGCGGGATGGCCCACAGGGTCTTTAACAAAGGAATAAGTATGATTAGCATTGGTATCAAGGAATTACTCGAGGCGGGCGTCCATTTCGGACACCAAACACGGCGTTGGGACCCCAGAATGAAGCCCTATATTTTCCGGGCGCAAAACGGCATCCACATCATTAACCTCGATAAAACACTCGAACTGCTCAACGTCGCCTGCGATTTTATGGCGACCCAAGTGCGCAGCGGCGGCAAGGTGCTGTTTGTCGGCACCAAAAAACAGGCGCAATCGGCCATCCGCGACGTTGCCGAAGCCACCGGCCAACCGTGCATCACCGAGCGTTGGCTCGGCGGCACGCTCACCAATCTCAAAACCGTCAAGCAATCCCTCAAGAAGCTCAACCACATCGAGGCGATGGAAGCGGACGGCAGCATCAACGGCTACGTCAAACAGGAACAAGCGCGCTTCCGCCGCCAAAAAGCGCGGCTCATCAAAAACCTAGGCGGCATCCGCCATATGGAAGGCTTGCCGGACGCGATTTTTATTATCGATCTCAAGCGCGAACATAACGCCGTGGCCGAGGCCCTCAAATTGAAAATCCCAATCGTGGCCATCGTGGATACCAACTGCGATCCTGAGGTTGTGGATTACCCCATCCCCGGCAACGACGACGCCATTCGATCCGTAAAACTCTTTCTCGACATCGCCATGGAAGTGATCGTCGAAGCCCGCGCCGAACGCCTTGTCAAGACCGGCGAGGAAGAAGCCGCCGCAAAAGCGAAAGCCGAAGCCGAAGCCCCCACTGAAACTCCGGCAGAATCCAAAGCGGCCGCCGAAGCCCCGACCGAAGCTGAAGCACCCGCCAAAGCCGAGGCAGAACCCCAGGCCGAAGCCGCCACTGCCGAGGCTTAACCTCACTGCCAACCCAATTTTGGCAACGACTCCAATCGCAACCCATTTGCATTAACAGTTAGTGCCCAAGAAATAAAAAATATGGCTGAAGTTACCGTAGCCCAAATTAGTAAACTCCGACAACAAACCAGTGCCGGCATGATGGATTGCAAAAAGGCGCTCACCGAAAGCGGCGGCGATTACGATGCCGCCGTGGATTGGCTCCGCAAAAAAGGCACCGCCACCGCCGAGAAAAAGGCCACTCGCGCCACGTCCGAAGGCATCATCTCCCATCACATTTTGCCCGGCGCCAAGGCCGGCATTTTGTTGGAGGTGAATTGCGAAACGGATTTCGTTGGCAAAAATGAGTCCTTCCAAAATCTCTGCGCCGGTTTTGCGCAATCGTTGCTCGAAGCCCCCAACACCGACCTCGAAGCACGCCGCACCACCGCCGTAGCCGAGGTGGGCGAGAACATCGTCATCCAACGCCACGCCCGCCTAGAGGTGACAAACCATGGCGCAGTCGCTGCGTACATTCATCACGGCGCGAAAGTCGGCGTGCTCGTCCAAGTGAGCACCGGCAAGGAAGCCACCGCCGAGAGCGAAGATTTCAAATCGTTGCTGCGCGACATCACGCTGCAAATTGCTGCGGCCAGTCCCGAAACGGTCGATCGCACCAGCATTGATCCGGAGCTGATCGCGAAAGAAAAGGAAATTGCCACCGAGCAGTTCAAGGATAAGCCCGCGCAAGCGATTGAAAAAATCGTGGAAGGCAAACTAGAAAAACATTTCTCCACCATCTGCCTCGTGGATCAAGCGTTTGTGAAACAAGGCGACCTCGCCGTGAAAGATCACATCGCCACCACCGCCAAAGCGCTGGATGACACGATCACCGTGGATGCCTTCCTCCGCTATCAAGTCGGCGAGGCGCAGGAATAGCTCACCTTCTCACCCAACGCCCGGTTCACGCCGGGCGTTTTTTTTGTGCAATCCATTGACGCGCGGGCCGTTCGCGGGTAAACCATCTCCGGTGACAAAATCTGCCAAACCCAAGCCCAAATACAAACGCATCCTCCTCAAACTTTCCGGTGAAGCGCTCGGCGGAAATCAAGGCTTTGGCATCTGCCCTGAGACCGTCGCCAGTATGGCCCGCCAAATCGCCGAGCTGCGTGAGCTGGGCGTCCAAGTCGTCATCGTCGTCGGCGGCGGCAACATCTTTCGCGGGCTTGAAGGCGCCGACCACGGCATCGACCGTGCCACCGGCGATTATATGGGCATGCTCGCCACCATCATCAACGCCCTCGCCCTGCAAAATTCCCTCGAACATCACAATGTAGAAACCCGCGTGCAAACCGCCATCGAGATGAGCGAAGTGGCCGAGCCCTTCATCAGCCGCCGCGCCGTGCGTCACCTCGAAAAAGGCCGCGTCGTCATCTTCGGCGGCGGCACCGGCAATCCCTATTTTTCCACCGACACCGCCGCCGCCCTGCGCGCCAACGAAATCGGTGCCGACATCATCCTCAAAGCCACCCAAGTCGACGGCATTTACGACAGCGACCCAAAAAAGAATCCCAAAGCCAAACGCTTCAAGGAAATCACCTACCTCGAAGCCCTGCAAAAGCAACTGCGCATTATGGATGCCGCCGCCTTCTCCCTGTGCCTCGACAACAATATGCCCATCATCGTCTTTGACCTCTTCAAACCCCACAACATCCGCAACGTCGTCCTAGGCAAAAAAATCGGCACCCTCGTCCACGCTTAGCCAAGCCCGCAATTTTCCCTTCCCCCGCACCGCGTGCGGGCTTAGACTACGCGTATGCCAGTTGATGACGCTCTCCTCACTGCTGAGGAAAAAATGCAGAAGACCGAAGAAGTAGTGCAACACGAATTTTCCAGCGTGCGCACCGGCAAAGCCTCGCCTGCGCTTGTGGAAAACATTCTCGTGGAAGCCTACGAGGGTAGCCAAATGCGCCTGCGCGAGCTGGCCGCCATTACCACGCCGGAGACGCGGATGCTCGTCATCCAACCGTGGGACGCTTCCACTGTCCATCCCATCGACAAAGCCATCCAAGCTGCCAACCTTGGGTTCAATCCATCCATCGACGGCAAAATTATTCGCATCACATTGCCGGAGCTGAGCAAGGAGCGTCGCTTGGAATTTGTAAAGTCTATCAAGAAAATGACCGAGGACGCCCGGATCGCCATTCGTCACGTGCGCCGCGACACGCTACAAGGACTAAAGGACGAGCAGAGAAAAGGCGACATCACCGAGGACGATCTTTCCCACGCCGAAAAGGAAGTGCAAAAACTTACCGATGATTTCATCAAAAAAATCGACGCCCACCTCTCCCACAAAGAAGAAGAAATTATGAAGGTCTAATTATGGAAACTGAAACTCAACCCACCGAAGCCACCGAGCCGCAAACCTGCCTCGACCTCAAGCCCATCGCCAAGGGCACCAATCAACTTTGCGAAGCCATTGTGAGCCAGGAAGGCTTCGCCGAGTTGTTCCAAAAAATTGACGCCTTCATTAACGATGAAAAACTCAAGTACGAGTACAGTATGCTCAATGAGCGCGGCGCGTTGCTGCAGCAAAAGCAACAAGCCGGCGTGGAAATCAGCGACGAAGAAATTGCCGGCTTCGAAAAACTGCGCGGCGAGTTTATGGCCAACCCCGTGGCCACCCAATTCCTTGAGGCCCAGGAGGAAGTGCAACAAGTGCAGGATCGCATTCATCAAGTCATCGCCAAAACCTTCGAAGTCGGCCACGTGCCGCAGTCCGAAGATTTCGATTTCTGCAGCGACGGCTTCGGCAATTGCGGCTGCGAATAATCCGATGGATTTTTCACGGCGCAGCTTTCTTGCCTCCACTGCCCTCGCCAGCGCGGCCTTTGCGGCGGAGCCATTCAAACGCCACGGTGCGGCCAATTTGCGGCTGAGTTTGGCCGCGTATTCCTTCCGTACTTTTTTCCGCGATCAAAAAACCGGCACACGCGAAGTGGAAAAGAACGCAATGGATATGCACCGCTTCATCGATTTCTGTGCCGACCACGGTTGCGATGGTACGGAGTTGACCAGTTATTTTTTTAAAAAACCCGTCACGCGCGATACTCTCGTGGCACTGAGGCGGCGCGCGTTTCTGCGCGGGTTGGAAATCAGCGGCACGGCCGTCGGCAATAATTTTTCTCTGCCCAAAGGCGACGCGCGCACCGCGCAAATCGCCTACGTAAAACAATGGATCGACCACGCCGCCGTGCTCGGCGCGCCGCACATTCGCGTATTTGCCGGCCGCGAAGCCAAAGGCGTCACTCGCGCCCAAGCTGATCAATGGGCCATCGAATGCCTGCGCGAATGCTGCGATTACGCCGCCAAACACGGCATCTTTCTCGGCATCGAAAACCACGACAGCATCGGCGACGCCAAAAGCCTCATCAGTTTCGTGAGGGCCGTGGATCACCCGTGGTTTGGGGTGAACCTTGACAGCGGCAACTTCCGCACCGCCAATCCCTACGAAGATTTCGCCGCCGCCGCGCCTTACGCAGTGAACGTGCAACTCAAAGTGGAAATAAAAAAAGCCGGCAAAAAAATCGCTGCCGATCTTCCCCAATTCATCAGCCTACTGGAAAAATCAAAATACCAAGGCTATGTCGCACTGGAATTTGAAGCCGCCGAAAACCCCTACCAAGCCATCCCGCCATTGTTGAAAAAATTGACGGGGTTGATTGGCTGATTACTTCTCCCTCTCCTCGGAACTTTCGCCTTCGCCCTTCACGTGTTTATCGAACCACGCCACCATCTCGGCCAGCGTGTGGCCCACGCTTTTCTTGGCGCGATAGGTGTGCGACTCGTGCGGCAGCATCACAATCCGCGCCTTGCCGCCGTTGCCCTTAATGGCGTGGTACAGCCGTTTGCTTTGCTCCGGCGTGGTGGCGGGGTTGTTGTCTTTTTCCCCGTGAATTAAAAGCAACGGATCGCGGATTTTCGGTACAGCGAGCAGAGGCGACATTTCCAAATAAACCTGTGGCGCTTGCCATAAAGTGCGGCGTTCATTTTGAAACCCGAACGGCGTCAACGTGCGGTTGTACGCGCCACTACGAGCCACGCCGGCGCGGAACAGATCGCTGTTGGCCAGCAGCATTACCGCCATAAACGCGCCGTAGCTGTGCCCACCCACGCCCACGCGGCGTTCGTCGCACACGCCCATGTCCACCACCGCCGCGATCGCGGCCTCGGCGTTGGCGACGATTTGTTCCACGAAAGTGTCGTTCGCCGCGCCAGCCGCACCGGCCTCGCCCACCACGGGCATCGCCACTTGATCGAGCACCGCGTAGCCTTCCAGCGCAAGGAAGCGAGGCGAGGCACCGGCAAAGCTGGTGAACCGATGCGGCGAGTTAGCCACTTGCCCAGCTACCGCACCGCCTGCAAATTCGCGTGGGTACGCCCACAAAATCGTTGGCAACACCGGCCGATCCGGATCATCCAAATCATAGTTCGGCGGCAAATGTACCAAACACGAAAGTTTCACGCCATCTTCGCGCGTGTAAGTGAGTAGTCGTTTTTTTACTTCGCGCAACGATTCGGCGGGGTCCTTGAACACCGTGAGCGGCGCACGTTCGGGCTCGCCCAACGTACGTTTGAAATAATTCGGGTGCTGCTCGGGCGTTTCGTAGCGCGTCACAAATTCCGTACCTTCGTCATTGAGCAGCGCCACCACCGCCTCGTAGCTGTCCTCCCCACATTTGAAGAGTGGCACACGGTCGAAGGTACTGAGATTCAGCTTGTCGAGAAAAGGTCGGTCGCCCTGGGGCGAAGCGCCATTGCCATTGAGATAAATCGACCGATTATGTACCCGCATCGCGCGCTTGCCGTTGAGTAACTGCCGCATCAACGGATGGCCCGGATGCTCGTAACGCTCGGCGGCGGCGTGGTTCCACAGGAGGCGATCGGGAATGTCCGGGTTATCCGGATCCACCAGCCACGTGCGATGCCAGTTGCGGCTGCTTTCGTATTCGCGCACCAACGCCAGGTTGCGGGTTTCGCCCCAGTAGATTTTTGAAAACCGATGGTTGAGCCGTGTCACCACCTTGGGCTGACCGTCGAACGGCGCTTCCAGCAGCATCACACGATCGCGAAATTTCACCTCACTCTTGGAGTCACCGCCATCGAGCGCCTCCACCCACACGATGGAGACCGGCGAACCAGTGGGTCGCCAGTGATGCCCGCGCGGTTGCACCGGCACGCCGCCGGTGCTCACGTCCTCGGTGGCGGGTCGAATGTCCACCCGTTTCACCTCACCCCGCGGATCCCACACCTCGATGCTACGCGGGAAAAACTGAATCGGCGCTTGGTACGAATACGGCGGGTGCACGCGCTCCACCAAAACGTACCGGCCATCGGGCGACACATCATAGCGCGCGAAAATCGAAGGCCGCCCTAAGAACTTAAGGTTGTTTTTTCTGCTTTTGCGCGAATCGACCAGCGTTAGTTGCGAGGTCAAATAATAATCAAAAAGGTTTTCGTCGTGTTCATTTTGGAGCAAATCCGGATACGTCAGCACCGGCGCTTCGCGCGGCCCGGTTTCCTGCACCACCGGCCCAACGGGCGCGCGCGGGGGTGTGGGCGCGGGACCGCGTTCGTTCGGCACGGTAAGGCAAAGGAGGTTTTGGCTGTCGGGCATCCATTGGAACGATCGTCCCAAAGTCGCGTTGAGCTTCATGCCGGGGATGGCGCGCGGAGCGTGGCCCAGCTCGCCCACCCACAGCGCCACTGAAGTGCGACCGTATTGCAGAAAGGCAAACTTTTTCCCATCCGGAGACCAAACCGGCAAGCTCACACGACGATTAGCGTTGGGCAGTTCAATGGGGATAGTCTTGCCCGTGGAAAGTTCTTTCAACGTCAGCCGGAAATAATAATCCGGATGCGTCGGGCCGTTGTTGGATGGATTAAGTCGCACGCCCGCCAAAGCCACTTCCCGCTGAGCCATTTCCACAATGCGCCGGAACCGAAACTTCTCCGCGACCAGCAAATGCCGTTGATCGGGACTGAGCGACACGCGCGGCATTGGCCTCGAAGCAAACAATTCCTTCGCCGCCTCGGGCGGCTCGAGATATTTCTGCTGCGCCTGCGCCTGCCCAATAGACAGAATGCACAGGCCAAAAATGACGGCGCGTGGGTTCACAGTGTGTTGGCAAAAATCATCCCAAAACCCGCCCGCCACGGCAAGCTCCTTGCCTCCCGCCGCGCGGATGGGTACTTTGACGGCATATGCTGATTCGTGTTCAAATAATCGTCGCGACGCTGATTTTTGGCGTGTCCTGCCTACAATGGCCCGATGCCCCGCCGCCGCCCACGCGACTGGCGGCCACTTTTGACCTCCAAAAAATCCGCGCCATCGGCGCCGCCATCACCGAGGCGCGCGCCGAAAAACGCCTGCCCGGCGGCGTCCTGTGGCTCGAACGCAATGGCGTGCATTTCACCGAGGCGTACGGCCACGCTCAACTCCAGCCCCTGCACGCCCTCGCGCGGCGCGATACGATATACGATGTTGCATCGCTCACCAAAGTGGTCGCCACCACACCCGCCATTTTGCTACTGCACCAGCGCGGGCGATTGAGCATTGAGGATCCTGTCAAAAAATTCATTCCCGAATTCACCGGCGATGGACGCGAAGCCGTTACCGTGCGTCATCTGCTCACGCACACCAGTGGGTTGCGCCCAGATATTTCTGTGAACGGTTGGAACGGCCACGCCGAGTGCATCGCGAAATGTGTTTCTGAAAAACTCCGCACCCCGCCCGGCACCGCGTTCAAATACAGCGACATTAATTTTCAGTTACTCGATGAAATTCTCCGCCGTGTCACGCACCAGCGCATTGATGTGTTTTGTGAAAAAGAAATTTTTGGTCCGTTGAAAATGACCGATACCGGCTACAACCCGCCCACCGTCAAACACGCCCGCGTGGCGCCCACCACCGTCACCGACGGCCAAGCCCTGCGCGGCATCGTGCACGATCCGCGCGCGCGCAAGACCGCCGGCATCGCCGGACACGCCGGGCTCTTCACCACCGCGCCCGACCTCGCCAAATACGCGCGCTGCCTCCTCAACGGCGGCGCGCCCATCTTCACACCGGAAACCGTGAAGCTGATGACCACCGCACAAACGCCCGCCACCCTCACCCTCCAGCGCGGCCTCGGCTGGGATATGACCTCCGGCTACTCCAGCCCGCGCGGCGAAAAAGATGGAACCCAATTCTCACCCGGATCCTTCGGCCACACCGGCTTCACCGGCCCGTCCATTTGGATCGACCCCCATTCGCGCACGTTCATAATTTTCCTTTGCAACCGCGTGCACCCTACTGAAAAAGGTCCGAGCGTGATCCCGCTGAGACGAAAAATTGGTTCGCTTGCCGCCGAAGCGGTGAAGGAATTTGACTTCAATAAATTCCGGAAATAAAACTACTTCAGCTCTGGCACGGGCCAGTCGCGCTTGTCCGCGGGAGACACTTCCACCGGCGTACCATTCCAGTTATACCGCTGGCGGTTGACCACCAAACCGCGTTTTTGCAATTCTACTTCGTGGCGTAAACCGGTGGCATTGGCATCCGCGCCAAACACATTGAACGTCACCACGCCCGGCAAATAGGTGAGGTCGCCGTGAAACCATTGGCCGAAGGGCACGGCCACCGGTAGATGCGTAGGGGTCACGTAATTGGTGGTGTACGTCTTGAAATCCGCCGGCACGGTTTCGCCGTTGAAAATCACCGTGCGATTCGTGATGCCCGAGCTCGGGAGATTTATCACCATCATCGGTGCACCCGATTGATTGGTCGTATAACTGACCTGCCAACCGCCATCCTTAGAGCGTATGTTTTGGTCGGTGGAATACATCAGCACATAAACACCCAGTGCGATGAAGAACATGCCCACCACGAAGGGCATCATACTTTCACGCGGCGGTGCAGCCGCCTCGGTATCTTTCGTATCACCCACAGCGGCCAAGCTTAGTACTCACTCTTCTTGGTGATGCCCGGCTGGGGCACGGGATAAAAGCCGTCCTTGTCAGCCGTCACCGGCGCTTTGCTGTCAAAGCCTTTCAGCTGGTCCAAATCTGGCGCGAGCGGTTTGGCGTTAAGAGCATCATCCCACGTCACGCGCTGGCCGGTGTGCGCAGCCATCCGACCCATGTTACATACCTGGCTCGCCAACGCACCACGTTCAGCTTCATTGTATGGCTTGTCATTGCGAATCGCGTCGAGCAGATCGTCCCACTCATCCTGATATGGATTAGTTTCGCGCGCGGGGAATTTCCAAATCTGGTTTTTCGGATTCGGGGTAAGCCCACTGTATAAGGCGCTCGGCGCGGGCCAGTGACCATTAGCCGAGAACGTGCCGAAGCCTTTCGTGCCGTGCACGTGACTGGCAAACTCATTGTGGCAGCCTTGAATCGTACGGCCATTATGCATCAGCTTGGTCCCGTCAGCATAGGTATATTCCACGGAATATGTGTCGAGATTTTGGTCCACGTACGGCTGGCCCTGTTTGTTTTCCGTGTAATGCTTGCCGCCCGTAGCTTGCGCCATAATCGGCCACGACCATTTGTCGCGCGTGCCAATGACGTCGAAGGGATCGCCGCCCGCGTTGTTTGGATCTCCCATCGCAGCACCTTTCATCCAGCAGCACTCGTCAATGTTATGAATGTAAAAATCATTGAAACAACCGCCACTGGCCCAGATGAAACTGTGGAAGCGCCGAATCTGCCAACGAATCTCTTCCATGTCTTTGTACTCTGGACTCATGCTTTGTGGGATCGACCGCGATGTTACCACCGGCCCATGCATACGATAGCTTCGCATGAGCACGATATCGCCAATTGCGCCTTCCTGAATTTTCTCCGCCATCGCTCCACGTGCACGGCTGTGCCGGCACATGAGGCCCACGCCCACTTTAAGATTTTTTTTCTTGGCCGCTTTATTGATCTCAAGAATCTTCTTTGTGCCATAACCATCAGCCGTAACCGGCTTCTCCATGAACACGTTAATGCCCTTCTCCACCGCGTACTTATAAAATACCCAGCGAAACGCCGGCGGCGTGGTGAAGATGGCCACATCGCCCTTGCTGAGATTATCGATCGCCTTTTTGTAGCCATCGAAGCCAATGTGCTGGCGATCGGCCGGCACATCCACCTTCTTGCCGTGCTTTCGCTTGAGGCCGTTGAGACTGCTTTTAAGTTTCTCCTCAAAAATATCCGCAACCGCCACAAGCTTAGTGGGGCCGTGCCCCGCGGAAACCGACAGCGCATTGTCCGCCGCGCCGGTGCCGCGCCCGCCCGCGCCCACGAGCGCCACCTTCACCGTGTCGTCCACCGCCGAGTGCACGCGCGGCAACGCCACCCCCGCCAGCGCTGAGACTGCGGTTACCTTGCCCGTGGTCTTGATGAATTCACGACGGTTTGAATCTGAGGAATTGGAATGCTTTGGCATGCACCAAGACTCAACCGTCCCGCCCCGCGCGTCAATGGGAAATCGCGATCGCGCTTACTTCTTCATCGCCGCCGCCAATGCTGCTTTGATGTAGGGCACTTCGCCGTAGGGATCTTTTTGTGCTTTGCAATATTCGATGAGGCCGCCGGTCATTTCGCGCACGATGGCTTGGCAGTCAGGATCGGTGAATCCATTGGTCAATTCGTCCGCATCCTTTTGCAAATCGAAGAGCCACGGTTTGCCGGAGGAAGCATACACGAGTTTGTAGCGATCGCTCACCGCGCACAGCCACTGCGCCTGAGGATTGCTGGTCGAGCGCAGAATAGTGAGATCCCGCCAGCGGCAGCCCTTGGCACGGAACAGATTCGCCGCGTTGCGGCCGCCCACTTGGAGGCCATGATTCACATCCATCAGGCTCATCACCGTGGGCAGAAAATCCACGCAACTGAGCGCCTCGCCCACCACCGTGCCGGCCGGTACTTTGCCGGAGCAATAAATGACAAAGGGAATCCGCGCCGAACCTTCGTACGGCACGCCTTTGTTCAGTCGCCCGTGTTCGCCGCAGAGATCGCCGTGGTCGGCGGTGAAAACGATGACGGTATTTTCCAGCTGCCCGTTTTTTCGCAACGCGGCAAGGAGGCGGCCAATGTTGTCATCAATGCACTTCACCATTCCATAATAGCTGGGCATCAAAAGCCGCACCGTGTCGGCGGTGATCTTCGGTGCCTTGGCGGCCCACACGGGGGTTTGCTCGCGCGTTTTGTTGACCGATCGCGGGATGGGCACCTTCACGTCGGCATACATTTTATTGTACGGCGCACGCACGGTGTTCGGGCCGTGCGGATCGGGATAGCTCAACATATAACAAAACGGCTTTCCCTTTTTGGCATTCACAAAATCAATTGCCTTGTCGGTGAGCCAACCAGTGGAAAACGATTTTTCATCCGCGCCTTTCAAGCCGTAGTCCGGCCGGCCATTCTTCGTGGACCCCACACGCGGCCCATCGGGCCCATCAGCAAACATCTTCCAATGGCCGCGATTGAACATAAACCGATTGTCTTCCCAACCGAATTTGCGCTTGGGCCCCCACTGCGGCTTGCCGAATCCATCGAGATGCCACTTGCCCGCGTATCCCGTGGCCCAACCTTTGCGACGCAGCACCTCGGCGAAGGTGACGATGTCATCACCCAGTTTAATATTGTTGTTGGTCACCGGCGTGTGCTGCGGGTATTTGCCACTCATAAGCGCCCCACGCGAAGGCGAGCAAACGGGTGTGGTGGCATAGAAACTGGTGGCCATGGCGCCATTCTTGGCAATCCAATCGATATTGGGTGTCTTGACGATCTTTCCGCCGTAACAGCCGAGCGTCTTGAAATGATGCTCATCAGTCTGGATAACAAGAAGATTATAGGGTTCTTTTTTATCCGCCGCATAAGCAGTCAAAGAAAGACACAAAGCTGTGAGTGTTATTAGAGTAGATTTCATTTTCCTTTAACTATCAATCTGTAACCGTGTTTATGTAGGGGGCCTTAGGCGTTTCACTTTAGTGTAAAGTTTTTTGATGATTTCGATCAATTGGCCAAATTGACGTGACAAGATGGCTCGCTCGCAATCTTCTTCCAGTGTTCGACTACTTGGTCAACGGTGGTCGAGGCATGGGCGCGTTGGTTTCCTTCAACCACTTGCCAAGCTGGCGGTTGAGGCGCGCGGCAAGCTTGGGTTGCTGCTGGGCGAGGTTTCGTTTTTCACTAAGGTCTTTTGGGAGATTGTACAATTCCAATGAATTGTCATCGTAGTTGCGAATGAGCTTCCAGTCCCCTTCGCGGATGACACTGCCGAGCCGATTGCCCATGTGCCAAGCATAGTTGGGGTAATGAAAGTAAATCGCCTTGCGCTTTAGTTCTCCGCCCGGCTTGAAAAGCTGCACGAGGCTTTCGCCGTCGATGGGTTGCTTGCCGGAATTCAGGCCGGCGACCTCGAGGAAGGTCGGATAAAAATCCATACTGATGACCGGTGTATCACAAAGCGTGTCCGGCTTAACTTCCCCGGGCCAGCGGACAATCATCGGGACACGAATGCCCCCCTCATACAGATACCCTTTTGATTCTCGCAATGGTCGGCAATCAGACACCCCTGCAAAACCGCCATTATCGCTCGTAAAAATGACCAGTGTGTTTTCCGCCTCGCCGAGGTCGTCCAGCGCCTTCAGCAGCCGTCCAATGGCGAGGTCCATCGCCTCAATCATCGCGCCGTAACGCGTGTCGTTCAGTCCGGGGCCCTTGCGGTTGGCGTACTTTTTCAGCAACGGCTCCGGTGCCTGCATCGGCCAGTGTACGGTGTAAAACCACAGGTGCGTCATCCACGGCTTGGTCTTATTAGCGTGGATGAATTTAATCGTGTCATCCACCAACCGATCCGGCAGGTACTCGCCCTTCGGCCCGTCCTTGATTTCCGCATTGCGATACGGCGAAAAGAAACTGGGCGGCCCACCGTACGAGGTGCCGCCGATGTTCACGTCAAATCCCTGCCCCGTCGGCGACAACTCCCTGGCCACGCGCCCACCGCGCGCCACGCTCGGGGCGATGTGCCATTTACCAAGGAAGGCGTTCGCGTAGCCCGCCTCGTGCAGTCGCTCGGCAATGGTGATGTATTCGGTGCCGAGTTGTTTTGTGAGCTTCGCTGGTTGTGGGCGGTTGTCCTTCGGAAAATACATCCCCGGCAAATGTGTCGTGAGCCCGATGCGTGCGGGGGCTTGCCCCGTCAATACCGCGCACCGGGTTGGGGAACAAACCGGTGACGCCGCATACGCGCTGGTGAACCGCATGCCCTGCTTCGCCAACCGGTCGAGGTGCGGTGTATCGACAAGCTTGTTGCCTTGGCAGGCCAAATCCATCCAGCCGAGGTCGTCGGCCATGATGAAAAGGATGTTTGGCTTCTCCGCCGGGTAAGCAGAAAAAACCAACGCAAAGGCAAAGAGCGCAGCAACCTTTTTTAAAGGCCGAAGCATTCCTGCTATTTCCCTTTCTTCTCCTGTTTCTTTTTTTTCTTTTCCGCTTTGGTGAGTTTGGGTACCTTCTTGGTTTCTTTTCGTTTGTCTTTGTTCGCCATGATATGTTCGCCTTTTTATTAGTTGTTTCCGTTTTTCTCTTTTGTGTTCTTTCGATTCTCGAGCTTGGGGTTTAGGGCTTCTTTTAGCTTTCGATCCCAAGGGTTGGCTTTGCGCGGGCGGTATTGGGGGCGGGCATCGATTTCGGGTTGTGAGTCGACTATCTCCTGAAATTTATTGAGGGTGGCCACGTGGGCGAGTCTGTGGCTTTTAATCAAGTCATCCTTTTCCATCGGGTCGGTTTTCAAATCGTACAGGCGCGAAATCTTTGGGCCCTTGTCGAGCCACACTTTGTAGCGTTTGTCGCGCAGGACGCGGTCCATGTAGTCGGTGCGACCGCGCACGCCTTGGGCATCCAACCGCGCTGCGCCGTGGCCCATGGCGAGTATCCAGTCACGTGGGGAATCGTTGGCCTTGCCGAGCAGAAGCGGGGCGAAGG
>JAPKDK010000277.1 GCA_028872645.1 Verrucomicrobiota bacterium | reverse complement strand
CGTGGACTTGGCCTCAAGGGTGATGGCGGCTTAACGCTAAAAAAAGGTGAAAGCCTCACCCTCCGCCACCGCGTGATTTTTCACAACGGCGACGAGAAGGCGGCTGATATCGCCGAAGCTTATAAGGCGTACGCTATGGAGAAATGATGCGCGTCGCGATCGGGTTGGCATTTTTCGTGGGGAGCACGTCACAAGCGTCGGACTCGGGTGACGCTCAAATTCGAGCGAAAGCGGGGCCTTCGGAGATTGTAATCACCACTACCAGCCGGTTGGCCGGTGCCATTCATTCGCTGACTTGGAACGGGCGCGAGTTTATCGACAGCGCGGATCATGGACGGCAGTTGCAGTCAGCCAGCAACTTCGATGCGGGTTCACGGATCCAGAGCGAGACGTATAATCCCACGGAAGCCGGTTCGCGCTTTGATGGTGCGGGGCTGCGGAGCACGAGTGTGTTACACGCCCTGCACGCGCGTGGGAATGAGCTGACTGCCGTTTCGCAAATGGCGTTTTGGTTGCGGCCCGGAGATCGATCAGGCACCAACCTAGCCAAGAATACCTCGGTGCTCTCGAATCATTGGCTGAAGAAACGCGTGACGATCGGCGTGCCCGGTTTGCCACATGCGATCCAGTATGACACCACCTTCACTGTGCCGGAAGGGGAGGGGCATCGCCACGCGGTGTTTGAGGCGGTAACGGGTTACATGCCGGCGGCATTTTCTGAATTCTGGATGTTTGATCCTGTGCGTCAGCAACTCCAGCCACTCAGCGATGGCCCAGGCGAACTGTCGAAGCCGGTGATCCTCGCCACGCCCGAGGGCCTCCACGCGATGGGCGTGTGGTCGGCCGGGCAACCGTCCAAGGGGTTTGAGCAGGTCGGCTACGGGCGGTTTCGTTTCGCGCCGCAGAAGGTTGTGAAATGGAATTGTGTGTTTCGTGTTACTCATCCGAAAGCCATTCGCACGGGCAATTATACCTTTCGCTGCTACGTATTGGTTGGTTCGTTGAAAAATGTGACGGACACCATGACCGCGCTGCATCGGCGCTTGGCCCAGATCTCTACGCGCTAGTTCCTTTGCGAGTCCGTGGGTGGTACTGGGCGAAATTAGGTTTGCTTTTGAGACTGAGTTTCAACAGGGTTTTCCTTCGTGAGTGATGCGAAACACATTGGTGAGCTGGACGTGGGTGAGACAGCGGTGTTGCGAGATATGAATTTGCCGGAATCCGCCGCCGAGCGTTTGATGGAGTTGGGCCTACTGCCGGGCGCGTCCATTCGACTGGTGCGGCGGGCACCTTTGGGCTGTCCGATCGAGTTTGAGGTGGGCGGTGCGCGGCTAGCATTGCGCGGCGCGGATGCAGCCAACATTTTCATTCAATAATTCTTATGGCTGCCGAACGTCTCTTTGCTCTGGTCGGGAATCCCAATACCGGCAAGACCACGCTCTTCAACGCGCTTACGGGACTGCGCCAAAAGGTGGCGAATTATCCGGGCGTCACGGTTGAGAAAAAACTAGGCACGGGCCGCGACCGACATGGGAATGAATTTTCCATTATTGATTTACCGGGCGCGTATAGTCTGGATGCAAAGTCGCCGGATGAAGAAGTTGCGCGCGCGGTGTTGCACGGAGAACGCGCGGATACGCCGCGGCCGGACGCAGTGATTTGCCTCATCGATGCGGGCAATCTTGAACGGCATTTTTATCTCGCCACGCAGGTGATGGAGTTAGGCCTGCCGACGATTATCGTGCTGAACAAAACCGACGAAGCCACCGGACGCGGCATCACCATCGCGGTGAAAAAACTCGCTGAACGGCTCGGCGTGCCGGTGGTCCCTATGCAAGCCAATGCGCGTGTGGGGATGGAGGCATTGCAAGTGGCGTTGAGCGGCGCGGAATTGGCGAAGCCGAATTGGGAAAAAGTGGAGGGCGACATGGCTGCGCGTTATAAAAAAATTCGCGCGCTACTCAAAGACACCGTGGCGCGCGGCGAAACCGAACGCCTCACGCCGACGGATCGTTGGGATCGCGTGCTGGTGCATCCGGTTTGGGGCTGGGCGATATTGCTCGGCATCATGGCCGGGCTGTTCATGACGATTTTCAGCGTGGCGACCTATCCAATGGACTGGATCACCGCCGGCTTCGATTGGCTGGGCGGACAAGTAAAAGCGGGCATGCCTCCGGGCGATTTGCGGGCGCTCATCACCGAAGGAATCATCGGTGGTGTAGGCGGTGTGCTGATTTTTCTGCCACAGATTTTGTTGCTATTTTTCTTTCTCGGCCTCATGGAAAACACTGGCTACCTCGCGCGTGTGTCGTTCATGATGGACCGCCTAATGTCCGGTGTGGGCCTGAGCGGCAAGGCATTCATCCCGCTGCTCAGCTCGTACGCCTGCGCCATCCCGGGCATCATGGCTACGCGCACGATGGAAAGCGCGCGCGATCGGCTTATTACCATCCTCGTCGCGCCCATCACCAGTTGCTCCGCGCGGTTGCCGGTGTATTTCATGCTCATCGCCCTCATGCTGCCCATCGGCAACGCCACGCAAAAATCGCTAGTGCTGCTCTGCCTCTACGCGCTGAGTATCCTCGGTGTGTACGCTTTTGCGTGGGTGTTCAATCGCACCCTGGAAAAATCCAGCGCGACGTTGATGGTGCTTGAGCTGCCGTCGTATCAACGCCCGAGTTGGCGCGAGGTGCTGATGCAAATGTTTGAACGCGGCAAGATTTTCCTGCGGCGCGCTGGCACAGTGATTCTTGGTTTGTCCATTTTGCTGTGGGCGCTCACCACTTATCCAAAAAGCAATTCCGAAGACGCCAGCGAACGCCTTGCCCACAGCGCCGCCGGCCGCATGGGCAAAGCCATCGAGCCTGTCATCGCACCGCTCGGTTACGATTGGAAAATGGGCGTCGGCCTCGTGGCCTCGTTTGCCGCGCGTGAAGTGTTCGTGAGCACGATGTCCATCATTTACCTCGGCGAGGACGCCTCCGGGGAAGGCAACACCGTGCGCGAAAAAATGGCCGCAGAGAAACGCGCCGACGATCCACGCGTGCCTGCCTACAACCTGCGCACGTGCCTGAGCTTGCTGGTGTTTTATGTGTTCGCCATGCAATGCCTCAGCACCGTGGCCATCACCCGCCGCGAAACCAACAGTTGGCGCTGGCCAATTTTCCAAGTCGCCTACCTCACCGGCTTCGCCTACCTCGCCGCGTTGGCTACGTATCAACTCAGCGGATTGTTCATCCCATGACCAATTGGCAAACATGGGCCGCTCCCGCCGTGGTAATCTTCACGGTCGCCGTGATGATCTGGCGCGCCAAACGCAAACGAAAATCGTCCGCGTGCGATGAGGATTGCGGGTGCGGAAAAGACGAGGAGTGAGTGGTGAGCGTGAAGCCACTACTCACTTTCTTCTAACTTATCTCTAAATACCATCCGGCAAAGCGCCGGTAGCACAACCAACGTCAATGCCGTCGCAGTGAGAATTCCTCCGATGACTACGGTGGCCAAGGGGCGTTGAACTTCAGCGCCAGTGCCGGTGGCGAGGGCCATGGGGAGGAAGCCGAGAGAGGCGACCAGTGCGGTCATTAACACGGGACGCAGGCGGGTGAGCGCGCCTTCGCGAATGGCGTCTTCGAGCTGTTTGCCTTCCTCGCGCAGTTGGTTGATGAAGGTTACTAAAACTAATCCATTTAATACCGCGATGCCGGAGAGGGCGATGAAGCCGACGGCGGCGGAGATGGAGAAGGGCAGCCCGC
>JAPKDK010000276.1 GCA_028872645.1 Verrucomicrobiota bacterium | reverse complement strand
CCACCATGCGCCTTTGCACATTATCAAATGACACCTTTGTCGCACTAAATAAATTACTCCCAAGTTTTGTCCGGATCAAACGGGACGTAGCCAATTGCAGCATCCGGGTTCGGCTTTGGCAGGCAGGCCTTGACGGCCTTGTGATATCGATCCATTTCAGCAGCCAATCGGGTCACAAGAGCTTTGTTTTGGGGCGCGATGTTTTCTTTTTCACCTATGCTATATTTAAGATTATAAAGGTAGTGCGAATCGGGCTTCTCGTAGAACCGGAAAAACTTGTAATCCCCCTGTAGCACTACCGAATGCGGCGCAGTGTTGCGATGGTGGGGATAATGAAAATAGAGAAACCGCTTGGCCAATTCCCTGTCCCCTTTCCCTTTCAATAGCGAAGTAATCGTGACCCCATCAATGTCGCGTAGCTTTTCCACTGAGCCGCCGGCCAAATCGACAAAGGTCGGAAGGAAATCGTAACCCACCACATTCACATCGCAGCGTGAGCCACTTTTAATGCCGGGGCCGGCCACGATCATCGGCACGCGGATGCCACCTTCCCAAAGCCACCATTTGTTGCCGCGCAAAAATTTCTTGGCACCGGTATCGCGGTGATGACCGTTGTCGGACATAAACACCACATAAGTATTATCCCGCAGACCAAGCTCATTGAGCTTCTTCAAGAGTGTGCCGATGCTACGATCCATATCCAGCACCATGGCCGTACGTTCGGCCACTCGTTTGCGCAGGCCATTGGACTCAATATCCCGGATGCCTTTCAGCTTCAGGCATTGAGCGGCAGTCTCAGGCAGACATTGCACGGCGTTATGCTCGGCGTAGTGCGAAACCTGCAGGTAAAATGGCTTACCGGCTTTCGCCTGTGTCTCCATGAACCCAATCGCCTTGCGCGTCATACTGAAAATATGCTTGGGGTCTGTGGGGTCCTTGGAATTTCCATCTTCATTGGAGGTTTCCCCATCATGCACATCGTAGCCGTGTTTGGCCGGCCCACCGCCATAGATATGCCATTTGCCAACGTGCGCAGTGGCATAGCCCAATGGCTTCAGGTATTCGGCGATAGTATCTTGTTTTGAATCCAAACTGCCGATTGGCTGCGGCTCAAGAACCAATTTGCCTTTACTACGCCGCCCTCCGTAGGTGACCTCACGCGAGGTGGTGCCGAAATTACCGTTCCCACTGAAGCGCGTACGAGCTGCGCTCATACCCGTCTGAATACTGCAACGCGATGGCGCGCACATGCCGGCCGGAGCAAAGGCGCGACTAAAGATCATGCCATCTTTGGCCAGTTGATCAATCACCGGCGTTTGCCGGGTCTGCCCCGCGGACACCTTAACCCCTTCCTCCATCTGGACCGCCGTTCCGTACCACGGCATGTCATCCGCGAGGATGAAAATGAAGTTAGGCTGCTTAGCTGCAGTAGCGGAACCCAAAAGACCCCACGTTAAGAACGCGAAGACATAAGATAACTTAACACGCTTCATTGCTTCTTTTTGTCCTTCTTTTTCTGTTTGTTCGGCTGCGTGTATTCCTTGGGCAAGGTTGCTATCCAATTATTGATCTGGTTGCTCAACCGGCGAACGATCTGCGGGTTTTTCTTCACCAGATTCCGTTTCTCACCCGGATCTTCAGCCAAATTATAGAGCATCGGCCCTGTTTGCTTGCTGTTGTATTGATAATACTTCCAATCGCCTACCCGAACAGCCGGCCGAGCATTAACATTGCCCACCCGCCAGAAGAGTGGCTTGGTGCGGGTGCGATTAGCACCCAGCCAGATATCGGAGACATTCTCACCATCCAGATTAGGTGCGGTGTTTTTGGTGCCGGTGAGCTTGCAGATAGTCGGTAGCCAGTCGATAAATGAGATAACGGAGCTTTCATTCACCCGTCCAGCCGGCACGTGGCCCGGCCAGCGGACAATAAATGGCACGCGCACACCTCCTTCAAACTGGGTGTGTTTCCCCCCCCGATAAATCCCGGGTGAACCGAGCATATTGCGCGCGGCATCAATGCGTGATGGAACTTCATTGCGACCGCCACCTAACTTAACCGGTGCCGGCCCATGGTCACTGGAGAAAACCACGATCGTGTTTTTGCGCAGACCCAGTTCATCCACTTTTTTGAGTAAACGCCCGATGCCGGCATCCATATTCCAAACATCGCCAAGGTAATTGCGCATACCCTCATCAATATCACCTCTCAATTCACGGCAATGCTGAAACTTCTCGCGCATGGTAGAATTAAACTTCGATTCATCCACCACCACGTCCTTAAACTGGTCACTAAACGCCTTGGGAGGCTGGACCGGGAAATGAGTGATATGCCCCCATACATTCATGTAGAGGGGTTTACCTTTTTTCGCATTCGCTTCGAGAAATTCAATCGCCGTATCAATGATATATGCATCACGTCCACGCGTGGCACGATCCTTTGTATCGCGCTTGTTACCATTAATGACATCAATACCGTATGTGCCATTCTCAGTCTTTGGCCCAATATGCCATTTACCAAAATGACCGGTGCGATACCCGTTCCTTTTCAACAGCTCGGTGATCGTTACCCGATCTCCAAAACCATGGTCAGACATGTACTTGGCAAAGGTGGCGGGATACTTGCCGGTCATCATGCCCGTGCGGCTAGGGCAACAGGTCACACCCGTGACATAGGCTTGAGTAAACCGCGTGCCTTCCTTGGCCAACCGATCCAAAGCCGGCGTCTTCGCATAAGGATGGCCATAGCAGCCCAGATCGCCATAGCCCAAGTCATCGGCAAAGATGAAAATGATGTTGGGTTTCTGCGCCGCATTTGTATGCGCAGCAAAGAAGCACGCCAGAATGAATGCGATATTCCGAATCACGCCATTGCCGCCTTGATCGCTTTTTGGATTAGCGCCTTGGTCTTCAGCGATCCTTCGATTGGGTCTATGCCGCCGCCTTCGAACTCAATCGAAATGACGCCGGAGTAGTCGGACTCGTAAATGATCTTCAGCATCCGATAGTAGTCAGTATTGGTTTCATTACCTTTGGCATCGAACTTCAATGCCTTGGCACACACTGCCGGAGCAAAGGGGAGGCTCTTGGTCACACCTTCATAGCGATTATAGCGACCGAAGTTGTTGAAGTCAGGCAACAGACCCGCATTGGGACGGTTGATCTTTTTCATCGCAGCCAGAAGCCAATCCGGATCCTGCGAATTGCCGCCATGCGGCTCGATCACAATCTTCACTTTGGTGCCTTTGGCATAATCACACAAAGCACCCAAACCCTTGGCGGCATTATCAAGATTCTCATCGCGATCACCTCCCGATCGGCAATTAACACGAATCGCATCACAGCCTAGTTGCGCAGCGCAATCCACCCAGCCCTTGTGTTCATCAATCGCTCGGGTTCGCGCCTTGGCATCGCGCGAATCGAGCTGGTTCTTGGCATCGACCAAAATGAGGACATTTTTCATGCCCTCACCCGTGGTCCGCTTAACTAATTCCTTCATGAACGGTTTATTAGTATGCTTCCCGTTAAAAGGACGGTTCCAGTACTCAATATGAGTGATGCCCAACTTCTCCTTGGCCAAAGCGGGATAGTCCAAGTGGTCGAGTTTACCGGACCCAATCCAGCGGTGGAATGTATATTCCTGAATACCAATTTGAAAACGGTTCGGATCATTCTTGTCCTTGGCCAAAAGCGTGGGGGCGAATGAAATTACCGGAGCAGCCAGCGCGGCATTACGAATAAAGGTCCGTCGAGAG
>JAPKDK010000275.1 GCA_028872645.1 Verrucomicrobiota bacterium | reverse complement strand
AAGAGAAAAGGGGCAGCATAGCTGCCCCAGCTCCCCAGGCGAATCAGTCCTTCTATTGTTACAGCAACTTGTGTTTATTTTTAGAGGCTGTTCTAACCTGTTGTTGATATATACAGAGCAAACTCCGTGCCAAGTCCTCCCGCGCAATGCATGGCCCGTTTTCCTAAGGAAAAGTGACCCTCTTTTTTTTTTCGGTGGAAAACTTTGCGCGGGATTAGCGCATTTGGCGTGGAAATTCTGCCAAAAAAAAACCGCGCAGCATTACGCCGCGCGGGAAGGTGATTTTTTGCCTATTTTTGTTTTGCGCCCTGCTCGATCCAGCGTTTAATGAGATCGGCCACCGGTTGAGAAACGCGATTTCCCTTGGGCGGCATACGATCGTCATCACTATCGGGAAGCATGATGCGCATGTGTATTCCACTTTCGCCGGGCTTGCCCGCCACGAAAATGGGCTCGCCATCGGCACCCTTCATTAGCTCGGCAAAACTATCGAGCCGCAGCTTGCCCTTTTGTTTATCTTTGCCGTGACACTCGGTGCAACGTTTTTGGATGATGGGCAGAATGTCTTTGTCGAAGGTAGGCATCTTGATTCCGGCAATGCGTTCAGCATCCGCCTTGGCGGCTTTGGCGGCGGCTGCGCGCGCGGAGGTTTCGGTGGCCGCGCGCGCCTTGGTCAATCGGGCGAGTATGTTCACGCTGCGCAAATCCTTGCCCACGCCGAGGTTGATAGAGAGGTCATTATTGCCCGCCTTCGCCATGGCCTCCTGAAACGCCTTGGCCTTGGCTTCGGTCACTTTGGTTTGCCACAGGTACAAGCTTTGGAGGTGCTTCAGGTTCTTGAGCTTGTCCAGCCCGGCATCAGTCACGCCCGTGCCATATAGGTTGAGGTATTCCAAGTTGGCCAGTCCGCCCACGGTGTCCAGCGATTGGTCGGTCACTTTCGTTTTTTCAAGGTGCAGTTTTTTCAGGCCGTTGAGCCCCTTCAAGGGCGCCACCCATGCATCGTCGGCATCGGGATGTTGCAGCGAAATCTCCATCGCATTGTCCAGCTCGCCCAGCAGCTTGGCGTTAGCCACGGTGAATCCTTTCGCTTTGCCAAAGGAATCTTTCGTGATGGTCACACTGTATTCCTTTGCGTCCTTGGCGATGTACAGCACGCGGCCGCCCAGTGTTTCAATCTGGGTGATGGCGGCTTGCTCTTTTGAATTTTGGGCGACGGGGGGAGGGGCGCCCGCGTGGACATTTTCATCCGGCGTGGCACAGCTGGCGAGCACCAAGGTGGTGAGGGAAAGGAAGGTTCGTTGAATGGATTTCATCACGCGCCGAGGTTAAGCCAGTGCGCGGGAAAACTCAAACGATAAAGTTGCCGAATGGGCCGCCTAACTTCGCCCGGCCGCCTTGATGACGGGCTTCAGCTCGCGCATTAATTTCTTGAAGCCCTCGAGCGTGATCTGTTGCGCACCATCACTCCACGCCTCGGCGGGGTTGGGGTGCACCTCAATCAGCAACGCATCCGCGCCCATCGCCACCGCGCCTTTGCAGAGGCTGCTGACGAGATCCGCCCGTCCGCAACCTTGGCTGGGGTCGATCACGATGGGGCAGTGCGATTCCTGTTTCACCGCCGGAATGGTCGAAAGATCCAGCGTGTTGCGCGTGTAATTCTCAAAAGTGCGAATGCCCCGCTCGCAAAACATCAGCCCCGCGTTTTCATTGGCTAATACATACTCACCCGCCAGCAGCCATTCCTCAATGCGCATGGACATCCCGCGCTTGAGCAGCACCGGCTTACCCGTGCGCGCCGCCGCAATGATCAGCTGAAAATTCTGCGCATTACGCGTGCCGATCTGCAGGATATCCGCATACTCTGCCACAAGATCCACGTGTTTTTGCGAAAGGAGTTCGGTGATGATCGGCATCCCCGTTTCGTCCCGCGCCTTGGCCAATAGCTTTAGGCCCTTTTCGCCCAGCCCCTGAAATTCGTACGGTGAAGTGCGCGGCTTGAAAGCGCCTCCGCGCAAAATCGTTGCACCCGCTTTGCGCACCGCGTGGGCGGTTTCCATTAATTGCTTTTCACTTTCCACCGAGCACGGCCCAGCCATAACTTGCATTTTCTTCCCGCCAATCAAATGGCGCCCCACTTTCACCGTGGAATTTTTTGGATGCGCCTCGCGGCTCACCAATCGGAACCGACTTTGGATGGGCGTTACACTCTCTACCTGCGGCCACGTGGTGAGTTTTTCCAACGAAGGATTTTTCTCCTCATCCCCGATTGCGCCCACCACCGTGCGCGCCACCCCGCGCATCACGTGAGGCTCGTAGCCGAGTTTCCGAATCTCGCGCAGCACACTATTTTCCTGCCGCTTCGTGATCCGTGGTTTAAGGACAATAATCATAAAGTGCGGCAACCTAATGCGCGGGCCAAACGCGGTCAACGGAAATGGGAGAGCTACAAATAAACAACCCACAAAAAAACCGCCCGATGATGAACCGAAGTCCACCGCCGGGCGGTTACCAATCCTTTTCAAGGGGGCTCCCTTGCGGGAGTTCTCTCGAGGTCGTTGCCCTTGGTAGGGCAATTACCCCTTTCAGGGTAACAGCCAAATCCGACCCCCCAGCCTGCCTTCCGAAGGAGGCAGGCCAACCTGTCTCCCCGAAGGGTGACTGGCCCGGGTGGGAGCTGCCTCTTTCCGTCCTGCTCCCGAAGGAGTATTCCGTCAAAGGTGATTCCGAAGAATCGCGTTCCCGTGGTCGGCTGACCGACCGAGCGTTTCCGAAGATCCGCTCAACGAAGAAAAATTTATCACAAAACAGCCGAACACCAAGCGGGAGTTGTTCTTTCGTATACACCGGATTTTCACCGGTTATTCACAATGGGGGAAGCTAGTTTTTTCAACGCACGTGGGCATTGAGGATGAATTTCACCAGCGGTGCGGGATCTTTGAGGCTATGCGGATGATGCCCGACGCCGGGCTTGTGGATGACTTTTATTTTGCCACCGAGTTTTTGATAACGGCTTTCAAGGATCGTCGTGTTCTCCGCCACCGGCACCACCGGATCTGCATCGCCCACCACATGAATCAACGGCACCCCGGCCTTGGCCAGCGGCGCGAGGGCATCGATCGGATTACCCGCAAACGCGAGCGCTTCTTTTTCGGTAAAGCCATACGCTCCAAGGCAACGTTGCCAAGTGGCGGCATGCCCTTTGCCTTTGCCTTTACCCCCGGGCCAACTCTTGATGTCGCACACCGGTGCGTCGCCGTAAATACACGCGACGTTGCGCGGATTATTTTTTGCCCAGTTATAAATAATCAACCCGCCCCGACTCATTCCCTCCAACGCGGGGCGTGAATGGAAGCCGTGCGTCGTGGTGACATATTGATAAAAGTCATCCCAACGCGCCACTGCTTTTGGGCTGCCAAAGAGATCGCCCACTTCACAATAAGCCACGTGCCAACCGCGCTGGAGCAGTGCCAAATCGAGCTGTGGTTGGTGCCCCCAAAAGCGCGCGCGCCAAATCCACGGCTTGCCAGCGGCAGCTTTTTTGGGCGCGACGATTTTGCACGCCACTCCGTCACGTTGGAAATCAAAGAGGGTAAACCCGTGAAAGTCACCCTGTTTGCCAGGAAATTTTCCCGCCTGCGCAGAGCAAGCAGCCGCCAAAAAAATCAGCCAAAAACGCATGCGCGGATACTAAAGAGGCCGGTTGAAAAAAACCAATAAAAAACTGGTAGGAGCGCGGGGGCTCGAACCCCGGACCAATGGCTTAAAAGGCCACTGCT
>JAPKDK010000274.1 GCA_028872645.1 Verrucomicrobiota bacterium | reverse complement strand
CAATTACCGTGCCGCCGGCGCGATGGAATTCTGACAGGTGCTCAAACACTTGCCGGTCATTCTCGGGATCAAGATTCCCCGTTGGTTCATCGGCCAAAATCAAGCGCGGCTCATTTACCAGCGCGCGCGCCAAGGCCACGCGTTGGCGCTCGCCGGCGCTCAGCTCGCCGGGCGTGTGCGTCAGTCGATGGCTCAAGCCAAATTGTTCGAGGAGGTCGCGCGGGCGCTGTGTTGTTGTGCCGTTGCGCATGGCGAGCTTTACATTTTCCTCCACGCCGAGATAGGGCACGAGATGAAACATCTGAAACACAAACCCCACTTCCGTGGCGCGAAATGCCGCACGCTCGGCGACGGACTTGCCGTACAGATCCGCGCCATTAAAATTCACCGTGCCGGCGCTTGGTCGGAGCATCCCACCGAGCGTGAGCAGCAACGTCGTTTTTCCGCTGCCGCTCGTACCTTTGATGGCGATGAATTCACCGGACGCCACCTCCAAATCAAACGGCGCCAGCGCGGTGACGCTGCCGAATCGTTTGGCGACTTGTTTGCAGGTAATCATCAGTCGTGTCGCAAGGTGTCCGCGGGATCTTGTGTGACCGCGAGCATCGCCGGAATAAAACTGGCCAACGCCGCAAAGACCGGCGCAAGCAGCAGGGCCCATTTAAGGTTGTTCAAATCCCAGCTAATAAGCTTGGGTGAAATTTTAAGTAGCTCCGGCCCCCAACCGAACAACAACCCCGTGCCCAGGGCGAAGCCGCACACCGCGCCCGCCACGCCGAGCAGCAGCGCCTTACCCAAAAACAACGCCGCCACGCTGCCGCTGCCTTTGCCGAGCGCGCGGAGAATGCCAATTTCCTGTCTGCGCGCGCGTGTGTTCACGAACGCCAGCATGCCCACAACGATTCCGGAAAAAACTACAATCGCCGGCATCAGCGTGGAAAACGTCCACTCGATGTCCCGCCTTTGTTTCTCTCGCGCCTCAGCCATGTCCTGCATGCGAAACACCTGCGCTTCCGGTAAAATCGGCCCGAGTTGTTCGCGCAGTAGCGCGAGTGTATCCTGCGTTTCATCGGCGCAATAACAATCGAGCGCCTGAATTTCGTTAATCTCCCCTTTGCGTTTGAGCACGGCTTGCGCGTCGGCAAGATGCATATAAATACGAATCTCCGCGCCGCTGCCTTTCTCCGATAGCACGCGGGCGATTTCAAATTGGCCTCCTTCAACCGTCACCGTTTCATCACGCTTCACGCCGTGAATTGCCGCGAGCGTTTTCCCGAACTGGACTGTCCCGCGTTTCACGGGCGTAATCATAATCGGCTTCTTGCGTCCAGGTGGCGCCACTTCGCGCGGGGCGAGGCCGTAAATCATCGCGGGCGAGCCGCGCCATTTAATTTTCCATTTCAACACCGCCGACAAATGCGAGTAGTTGATGGTGTCATTGATGTTCGTAAAACTTTGCACCCAGTTTTCCGGAAAGGTGGTTTCGGAAAAACCCTCATCCCAAAAATGCGCGAGGTCGGTATCCTTGGAAACAATGCGGAGGTTTTGGCCCATATCGCGTTGGATGCGTTTGGTGCGCTGGAGGCTGCCGGCGAAGGCGGTGTGAAAAATTATCGCCCCACCCACGGCAATGGTAATGGCAAGCAGGCTGAGCACAGCGTTCACCTTGCGATGAGCTATCTCCTTGAAAATCAGCTTGAGAGGATTCATTCGGTTCAGGAATCGCGCTTGCGGCCGAGCAATATAATGACTCCGCCGGCCACGAGAATGGGCACACCCGCCATCATCATCCAGCCAAAAAAGGAAAAGCCCGCGCGCGGCTCGGTTTCCGTGGGGCTCGGCGTATTCGCTTTGAGAGCGGTGGTTTTGGGTGTTTCCGGTTGGGTGAGTGCGGGCTCGGATTTTGCAAGGTTGAGAGTGCCCTCGCGGTAGCCCATCAGCAAATCATCGAGTGTGCCGCCGATGGGGGTTTGGCGATTTGCGCCATCGCCTTTGCCGCCTTTGGAGAGGATTTGGCTCATCTCAATGCGAATGGCGGGGCTCTCGGGGTCGAAGCCGAGTTGATCGGCAAAACGTTTCTGCACCTCCTCATCCCACTTTTGCGGAATCATCGTGCCCTGCATCCACTTGCGATCCAGCCCGCATTCGCAGTTGAGGCCGATGGTCTTCACAATCGCCGTCAACGCCTGTTCATCCAATCGCGCATCGCGCAGCACGGGGCCTATGATGCGACCGCGCCCGTACAACACGGCGACTTGCGGCGTCTCGGCAACCTCCGTGATGCCGAGGCTCCACATAAATGCTTTTTCACTAGCAAACTCTTTCGCGGAAATTACCTCCACCACCGGCGGCTCGCGGATTTCTTTTTCCAACATGTTCATTTTGGAAGTGATGGACGCCACAACCATGTCCGCCATTTTACGAATGCGCAAATTTTCATCCGCGTTTTTGCCTTCGACAATGAGAATGACACCGTAGTGTTCGTAAACTTTCGAAACCACCGCATTGCGACGCGGCGAATCAAAAACGGACTCCAACCCATCCCAAGCAGAAACAGAAAGTGGCTTTCCCTCAACGGCTAAAGAAACGGGCAACGAACGCTTGCCATCGGCCGAAATCAAAACTGCTTGAGCCTGTTTCAAATCGGCCGGGAGAAACGAAGCTAACTCATTTTTTGCGGCTGCGTTGGCGCTGAGCACTTCGGCTTTTACATTGGATTCAAGATACGTGGCATAGGCGATGGATTTAAGGGAATCCATTTCAGCGGCGGGCGTGCCGTCGGGGACAAAAATTAACAGCCGATATTTTTCCGAGCCGAGGTCAACAAAGCCGACGTCACGGACGTTGAACCGGCAGGCGAAGGCGTCCATCGCCACCACAAAACTCAACAATGTCGCCAGTTTTTTCATTTGTCACCACCACACACGGGGCAGTCGGCCCTTGGACGCAAGCGGACTTGATTAAATTTCATCGATTTCAAATCGCACGTCAACAAGCGACCGTACAACGGCTCGCCCAATCCGGCGATGATTTTGATGGCCTCCATCGCGCCGAGGCAGCCGACCATTCCGGAAACCGCGCCAAACACCGGAAAACGCCGCTGCCAATAATCGGGCTTCTCCGGATAAAGGCATTGCAGACAGCCGGTGACGCCGGGCTTGAAGCTGGTGATGTGGGCTTCCAATTCAAACATCGCGCATTCGACCAACGGTTTGCCCTGCCGCACGGCTTCGCGGTTCATAAAAAATCGCTCCTCGAAAAGCGGCGCGCAGTCGACCACCACATCGGCTTCGGCGACCAGTTCGGCGGCGTTGGTGTCGTTGACGTTTTCGGGCAGAGAAATGATTTCGAGGCGCGGGTTGAGTTCGCGCAGGCGCTTCACCGCGCAGTCGATGCGCGGGGTGTCCAACGCCGATTCGGACATCAAGAGTTGGCGATTCAAATCCGAGGGCCGGAGATTGCCGCCGTGAGCGAGGATGAGTTTACCAATGCCCGCCGCCGCCAGTTCGTAAGCGACCAATCCGCCGAGGCCGCCGATGCGACTGACGAGTACGCTGGCGCTCTTGAGCTTGCGCTGGCCTGTTTCGCCAAAGCCTTCGATGCTGGTTTGCCACGAGTAAATCTCCTGCTCGAGGGAAGTGAGTTCGGGCAATGTGCTGTCGTCGGGCATTGGGTTTATGTGCTACCGGCATCTTGCCAGCAGCACGATTCACGCCTCGTCGCGCACGACCTTGCCATTTTCCATTCGGAAATGACAGCCCGCCAAGCGCTTGGCTTCGCTGGGGC
>JAPKDK010000273.1 GCA_028872645.1 Verrucomicrobiota bacterium | reverse complement strand
CAGTCGCAAACCGCCCTTCACCTGTTTCGCATCCGGTCCGTGGCACGCGTAGCAGTTGTTGGAGAGGATGGGCTTGATGTCGCGATTGTAATCTACCGTCGCCGGCAACGCCTCCGCCGCCTGCGCGTTCGCGACCGGGAGAATCAGGGAAAGGAAAAACAAACCTGTCGTTTTCATCATAATTTAAACTTTGTGCTGAACGCCAAAATCATAGACGCGCAATCCCCGATGCTCAATCATTTATCCAGCAACCAAGCGCAATTTATTGAATTTTACCGGATACCACCAGTATTTGCGGATGCTCGTTCGCCAGTCGTTTTACTCGTCATCCTAGACCGTTAGCTTGGGCGAAAAGATATTTCACTTACCTGTCCCCCGCGGATTTTAAAGCGTCGGCCAATCCGGTTTGCAACCGCCGGGTGAGTTTCCCTTCGAGAACGGTAAATCCTTGGGGATCAGGAGCGAATAGAGTGTCTTTTTTGAGCAAGGCACTTTCTTCTTTTTGAAGCCAAGGAAGACAAATGCCTCCGATTAAAATAACCGCGCAGGCGTAGACTGGCATGATGGATCGAGCCAATGTTCCGTAATAAAGACCGTGGGTGCGGCGTGATTTACACCCCTTGACGAAAACCGCTAAGCCGGCTCCACATAAAATCAGGCCCATTCCTGTACCGAATAAAAGCAAAGCGGTCTCAAGGCCTTCCTGGTTTCCAAACAGTTTTTTTGTTGCCGCACAGCAGAGGCAGAGGCTCCCCACCCCCCACCAAAATAGTTTAATCAATAACGGGTTGGCGGGTTTAGGAATTGTAATGTCGAGTGCCTGACAACGTTTTCTAATATAAGTGGCTGCGAGTAGGGTCGATGCAGCAAGAATAGACATATTCAAAAGATTAACCTCGAGAAATAGGAACATAAAGTCCTCAATCGAATTCTCATAACTGCTTAAACCTGACCAGCGCGTGTAAGAAAAATAGAGAATTATGGGGAGGAGAATGCCGAAGCCGAGAATTCCCAGTGCAACCCTCCACGGAGGCAGCAAAAGCAAAGGGGCAGGGCCTCCGTCGCTTGCCCTTTGGCAAACCATGCGAAGGATCCAGGCGCCAATCATCGACCCCAATAAAATGCATAGGATATAACTGAGGTTAAATTGTTCGAAAACGATGCGATCAGTCTGCCTCCCCGGCCGCAGCATCTCTTCAGTGATAGGCTCATCAAGTGAAGGCAACATCATCTTTGCCAAAATACTGCCCTTCCATTTCAACAAATGACTCTCCTTGTCATTACTCTTTTTAGATTTTCTGGCAGCTTTCCAACTCTCCACTGGTTCGCTCAGTTGCTTGGCTAAACGGCGAGTTTCCCTGGCGGCATCGGGCTTATCCATCGCCTCATAAACATCGGCCACTTTCTTCTCAGCCATGGTTGCAATGGCGTTCAACACCAACACATCGATCAAAGACCAGGCATCTGGAACGGCCTTTTTCAGGAATCCATGCCAGGCATCCAGCAGTTGGCTCGCATCAGCTTCAGGCAGTTCATTGCTCTCCACATAGAAAGGTATCGCCTTGAATAAACCCCTAATTAAACCGAGATCTCCTAATGGAATACCGGCAAGATAAACAACTTTGGCAATGCGATCTTCCAAGCGTCTGGTCTCAGGAAACAAGGCCAGCTGCCTTTTCAAGAACTCAGATAAATACCGGCGATAGAAAGGCTTGTTTGCTGCCTTGTTTAATTCGGAAATTGCCGAATCCACCAAGACTTTGTCCTTGATGATCCATTCTTCGTCCTTGTTAAGTTTGCTTTCCCACTCGGCTCCCCGTTTGAAAAGCACCGCTGCCAGAATATAATTATAAAAGGCATTATCCGGATCCAATTCTTCACCGCGTCTGATTTCTTTTTCTAGGTAATTAAATGAAATACCTGAGCCCTCTTTTTGATAATCGCCCAACAGGATGCGCAAATAGTTAGCATAATAGATCTTATTCTCGGGATACTTTTCCCAGATGGCCCTCTCTTGAGCTGAGCGGGTTTTGCGTGTTGTATCTCCAAACAACAGGAACTGTTTTTCGACGGATAGCTGGCCCCAAGCGGTGACGTTTAGCCCTTCCTCTGAAACGTCAGTACCCAAAATGTCGAGATTTGTCACAATGCTCGAACGCTCCGCAAAATAATGCCACCCGATCCACAAGGCCATTGCGATACTTAGCGGCACTAGGATCCACCCAAATACTATGCGTACCAAGGGCTTCTCTGCTGGATGTGTATCAGACGGCATTTCTCGGATCAGGTTAACAATCTATTCCGTGGTTCTCCCTCAGATTGAGACATATTTCTTGTCACACAAAGTAACACACTTCGGCAACTAATGTAAGCAAACAGCATTTTCTGAAAACCCCTAAACGATCTTCAAGAATCCAATCCATAAGACGCCCAAACTTCATCCGGCAACAGCGGCGTGGCACCGGGTTGGCTGGCAATAAACGCTCCGTGGCGATTGGCGAGATCCAGCGTGGCCTGCCAATCGCGACCCAAGAGGCGCGCGGTGAGGAGTGCGGCTGTGCAGGCGTCACCGGCACCCACACTATCGGCGTTTGGGGCGGAGGCGAAACTGGCGGGCGCACCTTCGTGCCAGCCTTGGGCCGTGAAGGCGGTGGTGCCTTGTTTGCCGCGGGTGAGAATTACAGCTTCGAGGTTGAATTTTTCGCGAAGGGCTTCGGCGTGAGCACGGGCGTTGCCTTCGGGCAAACCGAGTTGATTGGCGACGGTGGCGATTTCTTCATCGTTGAGTTTCACGAGGTTGGCGGCACGGCAGCCTTGGTCGAGGATTTCGGGGGTGAACAAATCCATGCGGAGGTTGACGTCGAAAATCTTGAGCGCGTGCTTGGCTTCGGCGAGGAAGGCTTGGGTGGCGGCGTGCGCGACGGGGTGTCGCTGGCTCAGGCTACCGAAGCTTACGGCATCGCACGCGCGCGCAAGGGCGGCTTCGTGTTCGGTGAATTGCAGATGATCCCACGCGGTGTCCATCACGATTTCGTAGCTCGGCGCGTCATCGACAAAACTCACGAGCACTTGGCCGGTGGGTTTGGTGTCATCGATTTGCACGAAGTCCAGCGGCAACTCGCGTGTGCGAAATTCTATTTGCAATCGTTCGCCCAATTCGTCGCTGCCAATTCGGCTGAGCAACACGCCGCGGCCGCCATTGCCACTGAGCGGAGCGAGGAGTTGATGCGCTTGCACTGCAACATTGAGTGAGGTGCCGCCGAGGACTTGCCGTTCGGGGAATATATCGAACACCGCTTCGCCCAAGCCGACGATGGTGAATGTGCCAGCCATCGCGGCTAATGCACCGTGGTGCCGCCGTTCACGTGGATGTTCTGGCCGGTGACAAAGCCTGAGGCCTCGCTGGCCAGATAAACGAGTGTCCCATCCAAATCCTGCGGCACGCCCCAGCGGCCCATGGGGATGCTCGCGAGGTAGCCATCTTTAAGTTCCTGCGGATCATTTTCATGGCGTTCCACGGGAATCCAGCCCGGCGCAATCATGTTCACGGTGATATTCCATTCAGCCAGCTCGTGGGCGAGGCTGCGGTTGAATCCGTTCTGACCGCCCTTGGCAGCGACGTAGGCAGTGAAGGGTTTCACGCCGAGATGAAATGTCTCCGAGCCGATGTTGATAATGCGGCCCCACTTTTGCTCTTTCATGTGCGGCAACACCGCGCGCGTGACGAGGTACGGGCTCTTGATGAAGAAATCGAGCATGCTCTGGTAAAAATCCCAGTCGTATTCTT
>JAPKDK010000272.1 GCA_028872645.1 Verrucomicrobiota bacterium | reverse complement strand
CAAATCAGCGGTCATCTCACTCAACGCGATCACGTCTGCATCGCAGCCCGCGATCTCGACGGTGATGGTAAGGCTGAGCTAGCCGTGGGTGCACAATGGAACATTGGTGAGACGACCAATGAGAAAACCTCCGGCTCGGTTTTTTACCTCAACCCTACTGCTAATCGCAAAGGCGATTGGGCTCCCATTCGACTGCCGCACGAACCCACAACGCATCGCATGCATTGGGTTAAATCTGGCAAGGGAAAATTTGATTTAATCGTAAAGCCACTACATGGACGCGGCAATAAAGGCGGCAAAGGCGACGGTATGAAGGTGTATGCCTATCGCATGCCCGATGATCCTAGTGATGCCTGGAAGCGCACCTTGGTTTCTAATTTCATGCACGACAGTCATAATTTTCATCCCATTAATTGGGACCGTGATGGTCGCGAAGAATTTTTACAGGCTGGGCTGGAAGGCGTGTATTGGTTCGGGCGCGATCGTAATGATAAATGGAAGTACATGCGATTCACCCAAAACTATGCCGGCGAGGTGCGCGATGGCCGTTTGCCTTCGGGCAAGCGATTTATTACCACCATCGAGCCAAAGCACGGGACTACCGTAGTGGTGTACCTCGAAACTCGCAGCCTATCCTGGCAACGTTGGGTGCTAGACGAATCATTGAAAGACGGACACGCACTGGCCACGGCGGATTTTCTTGGTACGGGGGGCGATCAAGTGGTGGCAGGTTGGCGCGGCATGACCACGCGCGGTGTGCCGGGTGTGAAGTTGTACGTCCCGCAAAATGCAACTTATAGCAAATGGAAAACCTATCAACTCAGCGGCAAAGAAACCGCCGTGGAAGACATTAAAGCTATGGACTTAAACGGCGACAAAAAGCCCGACATCATCGTCGCCTGTCGTCAAACGCATAACCTGCGGATTCTTTGGAATGAGTCGAAGTGAATAGGATTTAGTGGGTTCATTCATTTTTCGAACCAGTTTCCGGGAAATTTGTTTGATTTTTTGCGATTTCTGGGCATTATCCGCCTCCATTTCGCCTTAGGGCGTTGGGGGAATTCATGAAACGAACGCATCATTGCAACGAATTACGGCTAGAAAACGCCGGTCAAGACGCCACACTTTCGGGTTGGGTGCACTCGTGCCGCGACTTGGGCGGGGTGATTTTTATCGACGTGCGCGATCGCGAAGGCCGCACACAACTGGTTTTTGATCCGCAAGAAACAAACCCCGCGTTGGTGGAATCGGCGGGCAAACTGCACAGCGAAAGCGTCATCAGCGTTTCCGGGAAAGTGCGTCAACGGCCCGATCACACGGAGAACGCCAAAATCTCAACCGGCCAAATCGAGATCGTGGCAGCGGCGATGGAGGTTCACAACGCCGCCGCGGTTTTGCCTTTTCAAATTGATGATCCCGAGGCGGCGGCTAAGGTGAATGAGGAGTTGCGTTTGCAGTATCGCTACCTTGATTTGCGCCGGCCCGAGATGGCGAGCAACCTGCGGTTGCGCAGCAAGGTGGCCATGGCCACGCGGGTGTTTATGGATGAGCACGGGTTTTTGGAAGTGGAGACACCGACGTTGTTCAAGTCCACGCCTGAGGGTGCGCGCGAGTTTCTGGTGCCCAGTCGGATTTCGCCCGGTGAATTTTATGCACTGCCGCAATCACCGCAGCAGTTCAAGCAGGTGCTGATGTGTGCGGGGGTAGATAAATATTTTCAACTCGCGCGCTGTTATCGCGATGAGGATTTGCGAGCGGATCGTCAGCCGGAATTTACGCAAGTTGATATTGAAATGTCTTTCATTGATCGCGAAGACATTTATGCGCTCATCGAGGGCTTGTTGAAAACCATTTGGAAAACTGCGCTCGACTACGATGTGCCCACGCCGTTCCCGCGCATTCCGTATCGCGAGGTGATGGATCGCTATGGCAGTGACAAGCCGGACACACGCTACGCGATGGAGATTGCGGATTTCACGGAGGATTTCGCCGCGAGCGAGTTCAAGGTGTTCAGCGGCGCGGTGGAGCGGGGCGGGGTAGTGAAAGCCATCAATGCCAAGGGCTTTGCCTGCGTGACGCAGGGCCAAATGGAGGCAATGAGTGAAATCGCCAAGGGCCTCGGCGCGAAGGGACTTGCATTCATCAAAGTGGAAAACGGTGAATGGAAATCACCTATTGTGAAATTTTTCAGCGATGCCGAGAAGGCGGCGTTAACAGAAAAACTGACTATCGAGGAAGGCGACCTCATTTTATTCGCTGCTGATGAATGGCTCAACGCCTGTGAAATCCTAGGACGCATTCGCCAATACGCCTCGGGCAAACTCGTGGAGTTGGGCAAACTCGTGATTCCGGCGGATCAATTCAATTTCCTGTGGGTGATTGAGTTCCCGCTGCTGGCGTTTGATCGGGAAATGAATCGTTGGTTTTCGAGCCATCATCCCTTCACCTCGCCGGTGGAGGAGGACGCGCCGAACCTCAAGAGCGACCCCAAGAGCGTGCGCGGTCAGCATTACGATGTTGTGGTCAATGGCGTGGAATTGGGCGGCGGTTCGATTCGGATTCATCAGCCGGAATTGCAGAAAACTATTTTTGAAGATTTGCTGAAGCTGTCGCCGGAAGTCACGCAGGCGCGTTTTGGTTATATGCTTGAAGCCTTCAAGTACGGATGTCCCCCGCACGGCGGCATTGCGCTGGGCTTTGACCGCTTGATCGCGCTACTGTGTGGTGCGGATAGCATTCGTGAGGTGATTGCGTTTCCCAAGACTGCCAAAGGTTCGTGTCTGATGACCGACAGTCCGGCGGCCGTCGAAGCAAAACAGTTGCGCGATTTACATATTGATTTGAAAGTGGCCAAACAAGCCGAATGAAATTCTGGAATATGGGAAAGAAAAAAGACAAGCAATCCGCTGAGCAACCGGAGATGACTACACTGGAAAAGCGACTTGTCGAAAAGGTTGCGGCGGAGGCTTATGAGGAAAACGAACCCGTTGGCCCTAAAACGATGAAGGAGGCACAGGCGGTGATTGACGATCTCAACGATCGGCTCGTGCGGCAAGCAGCCGATCTTGAAAATTTCCGCAAACGTTCCCAACGCGAGAAGGACGAGGCGCGCCAATTCGCCAATCAAGGATTGCTGGAAAAGCTGCTGCCGGTGTTGGACAATTTCGAGATGGCACTTGCCGCCTCCGAGAATGCGGATCCAGTCATTCGCGATGGGGTGCAGATGATTTGCGATCAACTCCTCGGCGTACTCAAAGAATCCGGAGTGGAGCCAGTGGACGCATTGGGCGAGGCGTTTGATCCCAACCTGCACGAGGCCATTTCTCGAAAACACACCGACGAGGCGGAGGAAGGCACGGTGCTGCAACAAGTGCAACGTGGTTATAAACTCAATGATCGCCTCGTGCGCCCCGCCCGCGTGATCGTGGCCGCCGTGCCGGTAGTAGAAGTTGAGTCCACGGAAAACTAATGGCCAAGCGCGATTATTACGAAGTGCTCGGCGTGGGCAAAGGGGCTGAAGCGGGCGAGATTAAAAAGGCTTATCGCAAACAAGCGGTGAAATTTCATCCGGACAAAAATCCGGACGATAAAAGTGCTGAGGAAAAATTCAAGGAAGTCGGCGAAGCTTACGAGGTGCTCAGCGACGATCAGAAAAAAGCTGCTTATGACCAAATGGGCCACGCCGCGTTTGAGGGCCCGAGCAGTGGGGGGGGTGGATTTCACGGCGGCGTGGATGCATCGGATCTGTTTAATCAAGTCTTCTCTGGCGGCGGAGGAGGTGGCATTTTTGATCAACTCTTCGGTGGCGGGG
>JAPKDK010000271.1 GCA_028872645.1 Verrucomicrobiota bacterium | reverse complement strand
AACTCACGCGCTTGCGTGAGTGCGTTCATTCCGGTGGAGGCATCGAGCACGAGCAGCACCTCGTGCGGCGCGCCCTCGGTTTGGCGGCTAATCACGCGGTGCAGTTTCTCGAGTTCTTGCATCAAATTGCTTTTGGTGTGCAGCCGACCGGCGGTGTCGATGAACAAATAATCCGCCTTGCGCGCCTGGGCGGCACTGAGGGCATCGTGTCCCACGGCGGCGGGATCGGCGCCGTAGCTGCCGGCGATGACCGGCACTTCGAGTCGTCCGCCCCATTCCTTGAGCTGCTCCACGGCGGCGGCGCGAAAGGTATCGCACGCGGCCAGCATTGCGATGTCGCCGGAAGCTTGCACGCGATGCGCGAGCTTGGCGGCGGTGGTGGTTTTGCCGGTACCATTCACGCCCACCAACGACACCACGGTGAGCCCTTCGGGTTGGCGATGTAGATCGGGGGTTTCACCATTAAAAGTGCTGACCACTTCGCGGCGCGCAACGCCCAATACGTCGAGGCCTTCTTTGCCTTGCGATTCGTAGCTGTCTTTGATGGCAGCAAGAATGCGCTGCGTCATCGGCAAGCCGAGATCGGCGCTGATGAGGGTGTGCTCAATTTCCTCGAACGTGTCGTCATCGAGCTTGGGGGAGCGAGAAACGATGCGATGAATCTCTTGCGACAGCTTAGCTTGTGTGCGCTGAAGGCCCGCCTTGAATTTATCGAATAAGCCCATTTACGCAGCCACGGCTGATTTCATTTTCTCGATGAAACTCACCGGCACTTTCACCGCGCCAATGAGCGGTTTGCCTTTGTTTTCGCCGTGGCAATCGGAGCCGCCGGTGACGAGCAAATCGTACTGTTCGGCGAGCATCAAATAATGCTCCGTCATCGGCGTGCTGTGGCGCGTGTAAAGGCATTCGAGCCCGTCCATTCCTAATTCGACCAAGGGCGGAATGACTTCGTCGCGATGGTACAACCCCGGATGCGCGAGCACCGCAAGCCCATCGGCATCGTGAATGAGGTTAATGGCTTCAGCCGCGCTCAGCTTCGCCTTGGGTACCCACGCGGGCTTACCTTTTTTGAGCCATTTTTGAAAGGACTCATCGAGGTTGCGACAGTGCCCCGCTTCGACCAACGCGCGTCCAATGTGCGGCCGGCCGGGCGCGTCGCAATTGGCAATGCGCATCACGTCTTCGCTGGTGATCGCGATGCCGAGCCCATTGAGTTTGGCAACCATTTCGTGAATGCGATTGCGACGCACTTTTTGATACTTCGCCAGCTCGCTGAGCATTCGGGTGTTTTCGAGGTTCAAAAAATAACCGAGCAGGTGCAGCTCAAAGCCATCGAGTTCCACGGTGAATTCACAGCCGGAAACAAACTCAATGTCGAGTTCCGCGCACGCGGCGGCCATCCGGGCGCAGCCATCAATAGTATCGTGATCGGTGAGTGACATCACCGTGAGCCCCACGCGCTTGCCGTGGCCGGCGAGTTCCTCGGGTGTGTAAGTGCCGTCGGAAAAATTAGTGTGGAGGTGGAGGTCGGCGTACATCAACGCGCCTCCGTGGCCTCGCGCGCGGGGCGGTTGAGTCGCGATTTGATGTTGTCGAGAATGCCGTTGACGAATTTCCCGCTCTCCTCGGTGGAAAATTTCTTCGCGAGGTCAACCGCTTCGTTGATGCTCACCACGGGTGGGATGTCCTCGCGATGGAGCATTTCGTAAATGGCAAGCCGCAGAATGTTGCGATCCACGCCGGCCATTCGATCCAAATCCCAGTTGGCGGCATTTTGGGTAAGCTCGGCGTCGAGCGTATCGCGGTGTTGCAACACGCCGCGCACGAGCGGTTCGGCAAATTGCCGGATGGCCACGTCATCAGAAGTCGGCGGCGGCAATTCCTTTTCCGCGCCCCAATTGGTTTTACCTTCCTGCACTTCGGCCACGGCTGGACGGTGGTGCATCCAAAAATGTTCCAACGCCGCCGCCAAATCCTCTGGAGGATTCAGTTCGTGCTGAAACAAAAATTGAATCGCGCGCTCACGCGCGTGACGTCGGGTGCCCATAGCGATAGTATGCGGGAGAAGCGTTTCGAGCAAAAGCAAATTCTAATTTACTAATATCGCGGGACGCCTGGATCAATTTCCTCGGCCCACGCGTTAATGCCGCCGGCGACGCTTTTGCAGTATTTGAAGCCCTGTTGCTTTAGGAAATCCACCGCTTTTAGCGAGCGTACGCCCATTTTGCAGTGGAGATAAATCGTTTGGTTCGGGTTCAGTTCGGTGAAGCGCTGCGGCAATTCGCTGAGCGGAATCATCGGCACGCCATCGATTTTGGCGATCTCGGCTTCGTCGTGTTCGCGTACGTCCACCACTGCGATGTCGGTTCCCGCCAGCGCTTCTTTCATTTGCTGCACGGTCACTTCATCGGGATGCTGCTCCGGGTCATCCGGCTCGAGGCCGATGCCGCAGAACTCTTCGTAATCGATCAACTCCGTGATGGTTGGGTTGTCTCCGCAAATGGGGCATTTGGGATCACGGCGCAGTTTCAGCTCACGAAATTTCATATCCAACGCGTTGAAAAGCAAAAGCCGATTCACCAGCGGCGTACCTTTGCCGAGGGCGAGCTTCAAAATCTCCGTAGCTTGAATGCAGCCAATGATGCCCGGCAACACGCCGAGCACGCCGCCCTCCGCACAGCTCGGCACCATTCCCGGCGGCGGCGGTTCGGGGTAAAGGCAACGATAGCACGGCCCGCCCAGTTCCGGCGCGAACACGCTAGCTTGGCCTTCGAAACGAAAAATGGATCCGTACACATTCGGCTTTTTCAAAAGCACACAGGCGTCGTTGGTCAAATAACGCGTCGGAAAGTTATCCGTGCCATCCACCACGATGTCGTACGGCTCTATGATTTCCATCGCGTTGTCCGCGCTCAATCGCGTTTCGTGCACCACCACTTCCACCTCGGGATTGATGGAGTTGATGGTCTCCTTGCCCGAGTCCACCTTGGGCCGACCCACATCGGCCGTGCCGTGGGCGATCTGTCGCTGCAGATTTGAAAAATCCACCACATCAAAATCCACGATGCCAATCTTGCCGATGCCCGCCGCCGCGAGATACATCGAGATGGGCGATCCCAACCCACCCGTGCCAATGCATAACACGCTGGTGGCCTTCAGTTTCTTTTGCCCGGCCATACCCACCTCAGGCAAAATTAGGTGCCGCGAATAGCGACTAATCTCTTCGTTGCTCAGTTCCACGTTCATGTGATGATAAAACTGGACAGCGCATAGGCTGTCCGGAAACAATGAATCCGCCTTAAGTGAGACGCCAAGTCAATCCGAAAACAGCCGCTGACGCACTGCGCCGTGCCAGTCGACTCCGCCCGCGCCTGGCCATTGTGCTCGGTAGTGGCTTCCAATCCATCACCCAAGCGATGACCGTGGCTCGTGCTGTGCCCTACGCCAAGCTCGCCGGATTCCCCAAACCCACCGTCACCGGTCACACCGGCCAAGCCCTCATCGGCACGCTCAGTAGCACGGAAATTTTAGTGCTTAGCGGCCGCGCCCATTACTACGAAGGACACTCGCTGGAGACCGTCACCTTCCCCATTCGCGTGCTGGCCGAGTACGGCATCGAAAATATTTTGCTCACCAACGCCGCCGGAGGGATCAATAAAAAGTTTCGCGCCGGTGAGTTTATGCAATTCACCGACCACCTCAACTTCATCGGCGACAACCCACTGCGCGGCCTTCACGTCACGTTGGCCCAAGGACGCGAGCGCTTCATCGACCTTTCCCAAACCTACGACACCGCGCTCAACAAAGCCCTCCAAGC
>JAPKDK010000270.1 GCA_028872645.1 Verrucomicrobiota bacterium | reverse complement strand
ACAATGCGGAAAACCGGCGTATTTTTCATGCCGATCCGCTTTAATCTCATCTTTACTGCCATAATTTTAACCCTATTTTTCAGCGCCAAATGGGGCCTGAACCATCAAAAAGGGGCGGGAATTTAGCCGCCGTGGAACGGGAAAGCAAGCCCTCTTTTCGGTTAATTTCACCTCACCGGCGCGGGAACCACGACGCGAAGGGCGCGCGGGGACACGCTAATTTTCGCCGGCAATTCGCCCGTGGCATCGCCATCGAGCTGCACCGCGACGCGCGCGCCGTTCACGGGCGTGAGCTCGATGCTGGCCGCCTGCACATAATGCACCCCCGCGAGGCTCGGCAGATTGCCCGTGAGCACACCCCAAAGATACTCGGGCGTGCGCCATTTTTGCACGCGCTCGGCGATGATCGCGTCCACTTTGCCGTCATCCAGCCGCGCGGCGGGAAACACATCGAAGGGCCCGCCATAAAACGGCCCGTTGCCCAGCATAATCAGTTCCGCGCTTTCGATCACGCGGCCATCGGCCACCACGCGCATCGCGGGCAACGGCTCCATCGCCGCGCGGTAGCCCGCCATGAGATAGGCAAACTGGCCGCTGCGCTTTTTGGTTTCCCAATTCACGAGCTCGCACGCGCGGCCGTCCATCCCCGCGCCGCCCAAGGCCGGAAAGCAGCGGCGTTGCGTTTTGCCTTCGCGCTGCAGCTCCATCCATGGCAAATCAATTTGCCGCGTGATGCCACGCTGAATCACGCGCCACGCCGCTTCGAAATCCAAAGGGATGCTCAACTCCCGCGCCAAAACATTCACCGTGCCCAAAGGCAAAATACCCAACACCGTCCGCGCCAATCCTTCCGGATGCCGCGCCAAACCGTTGGCCACCTCGTGCACCGTGCCATCGCCCCCGGCGGCCACGAGCAATTCGATTCCATCGACCACCGCTTGCTCCGCTAAATCCTCGGCGTGACCCGGTCCTTCCGTAGGGAGCAACGCGCACTCGTCGGCAATCTCATCAAGTTGCTTACGCAAATGTCGCGCCCGATCGCCCTTGGCGGTGGGATTAAAAATAAGGCCGATGCGCATCGCCGGAGGGTGGATTGAAAGCGGACGAGTGTCTAGTGAGTTATGAAGCTGCAAATCCTACTCACATTTTATCATCTCACGAGTCACAAACTCTTTTCCTTGCTCAACTGCTTTGAGAAGCGAAAGCCCCTTTACCAAGCCCGCGGTGATGGCTGCCGAATAAACACAACCCGTCCCGTGCATCCCGCTCCCTTTCACGCGTGGCAGCGAAAGGAGCCATTCTTCGCGACCATCAAAGAGAACGTCCACCGCTTCATTAAGCCCGCGCAAGTGGCCGCCTTTTACCAACACTGCGCACCCGTGTTTTTCGTAAAGCGCGCGGGCGGCTACGCGCATATCTTCCGGCTCGCGAATGAACAAGCCCGTGAGAGCCTCCGCCTCCGGCACGTTCGGCGTTACCAACTTTGCCACGGGTAATAATTTTTTTTGGAGTGCTTTTAGCGCCGATGGTTTTAGTAACACCGTGCCACTTGTCGAAAACATCACCGGATCCACCACCAACGGCAACCGGCGATTGGTAAACCATTCTGCAATCACCTCCACATTGCGCGCCGTTAGCAACATTCCCGTCTTGGCCGCTTTTGGTTTCGTGCCCTCGAACACCGCCGCTAATTGTTCGCGCACCATCGCGGGCTTCACCGCTTCTACCGCGCGCACGCGTTTGGGGCTTTGCGCCGTCACCGCCGCCACCACCGAAACGCCGCGCGTGCCCAACGCCGCGAACACCCGCAAATCCGCCTGCATTCCCGCCCCCCCACAGGAATCACTCCCCGCAATCGTCAACGCCACTGGTTGTTTCATCGAAGGCACGCGCGAGTTTTAACACAGATGGGCAGGATTTTCAGGATAATGAATAAAAAAATCCTGTGCATCCTGCCCATCTGTGTCAGTTTCCGCGCGTGGACAAAGATTCAGTAACCGGGGTGCTTAAGGAAATTGGTGTGCTGCTCGAGTTGAAGGGGGAGAACCCGTTCAAGACGCGGGCGTATGTGAACGGGGCGCGGGTGTTGGAGGGGTTGACGGAGCCACTGGAAACGCTTATCGCGGAGGAACGGCTGGGCGACATCAAGGGCATCGGCAAGGCGCTGGTGGAGAAAATCACGGAACTGGTGGAAACGGGGGAGCTGGAATATTACGATACACTTAAGGCGTCCATCCCGCCGGGCTTGATCGAGATGCTGGACGTGCAGGGGATGGGGCCGAAGAAGGTAAAAGCGCTACACGAGAAGCTGGGGCTCGAAACCATCGCGGCGCTGGAGGCGGCGTGCGAAGCGGGCCAAGTGGCGGAACTGGATGGGTTTGGTAAAAAGAGTGAGGAAAAGATTCTCGAGAGCATCGCCTTCAAGCGCCAACACGCGAGCCATCATCATCGGCATAAAATGTTGATTGCGGCCGAGCCGATTCTGGATGATTTGCGGAGACATCCGGATGTGATTCGGTGCGACATCGCGGGCAGTTTGCGCCGCGCCAAAGAGGTGAGCGGGGATATCGATTTTCTGGTGTCCGCCAAGGAAAGCGCGGACATCATCGAGGCCTTCACCACGCGCGCCGGCGTGCTCAGCGTACTCGCCGCCGGCAGCACCAAGGCGAGCGTGTTGCTCGAGGGCGGCATTCAGGCGGATTTGCGGGTGGTGGCGGATTCGGAGTTCGCCAGCGCGCTGGCGTATTTCACCGGCAGCAAAGAACATAATATCTCAATGCGTAGCCGGGCCATCGGGCGCGGGTTGCGCCTCAACGAATACGGCTTGTTCAAAAGCAAAGAGGAAACGCGCGACCCCAAGCTGCGGCTGGATTGTAAAACCGAGGAGGAAATTTTCCAAGCGTTGAATCTCGCCTACGTGCCGCCGGAATTGCGCGAGGACCGTGGCGAATTTGAGGCTGCCGAAAAAAACGAAATCCCGCGCCTTATCGAATGGACCGATCTCAAAGGCTCGCTGCACAATCACAGCAACTGGAGCGACGGCCACGAAAGCCTCGAGGAAATCGCCAAACATATGAGCGGCCTCGGCTGCGCCTACTGGGCCATCACCGACCATTCAAAAGCATCCTTCCAAGCCAACGGCCTCGACGCCGCCCGCGTCAAAAAACAACTCAAGGCCATCGCCGAGGTGAACCAAAAACTCGAAGACGACGGCGATGATTTCCGCTTGCTCACCGGTATCGAAGTGGATGTTCTAAAAACCGGCCTTGACCTTGAGGACGATTTACTGGCCCAGCTCGAAGTCGTCGTCGCCAGTATGCACGTGGCCGGCAGTGATGAAAAAGACAACACCCAGCGCCTCATCACCGCCGCCGAGAATCCCAACGTACACATGATCGGCCATCTCAGCGGCCGCCTTCTACTGGGCCGCGCGCCGCAGAAGCTCAACCAACAAGCCGTCATCGACGCCTGCGCGGCCACCGGCACGTGGATTGAACTCAATGCCAACCCTCACCGCCTCGACCTCGACTGGCGTCACTGGCAATACGCCAAAAGCAAAGGCGTAAAATGCGTCATCAACAGCGACGCCCATCGCAACGAGCACGCGGGTTTCTTAAGAATCGGCACCGGCATCGCCCGCAAAGGCTGGCTCACCAAAGGTGACGTTATGAACACGCTGCCCTTGGCAAAATTGCGGAAAGAGTTAGGAAAGAAAAGAAACTAACGCCGCCTTCTTCCGCCGAAGCCGAAGTGTTGACCTTTGCCGATGCGGGCGGTTTTCATTTTGCGATCGCGCACGCTTACGCCTTTGAACCGTTTTTCATCGAGGATGGTCGTGTACGTGTATTTGAAATCATCCAGC
>JAPKDK010000269.1 GCA_028872645.1 Verrucomicrobiota bacterium | reverse complement strand
CCCGCCAACTGGAAACGCCATTCCAAAACCTGCGGCGAAATCGGCGTGATGGGCGACCTTGGAATGCACACCGTCCACATCCCCTTCCGCCTCGGCTGGAAACCGCAGCGCGTCTTCGCGCAACTACAAAAGGGCTTCGCCCAACGCCCCGACGGCCAAGGCGGCACTGCCGAGTGCGATACGTGGGACAACGCCACCCTCAATTGCGATGTGGAAATCGACAACCAAACCGTCCCCATGCGCCTCCAACAAAAACGCCTCGCCCCTGGCCAAACCAACTCGTGGCACTTCGAGGCCATCGGGACCGAAGGCGGCGTGCGCTACAATACCCGCGACGCCAACACGATTTTTATTTACGAAAAAGAAAAGGACGGTTGGACCCGCATCGACCTTGGCCACGCGATGGCTTTCCCCGTCATCACCGGCGGAATCTTCGAAGCCGGCTTCCCCGACCTCAACCTCCAAATGTGGGCCGCCTACGCCGCCGAGCGTGCCGGGAAACTGGCCGCCCGCTTTGGCTGCGCCACACCCGAAGAAGCCGTCCAAAGCCACGAACTCTGGCAAGCCGCCCTCAAGTCACACGCGGAAAAATCGGTGGTCGAACTTTAGTCGTTCAAAAATACCACGTCCTTTGATTCCAGCCTCAGCACTTTCGGCAAAGCCTTGGCGTCGAGGCGGAATACGATGCGGTGTTTGCCGGCGGCGACTTTGAGGGTGAATCGATTCGCATTGCCCAGAGATTTGCCGTCCAGCCACGCCTCAGCCTTCGTGCCTTTGGGCAACGAAAAAATTGCGTTGCCGGTTTTTTGCAGTTCGAACTTTGTGCCGGCGAAGATGTGGACGAGACCGACGTTGCGGCCCACGCTGGCGGTTTGCGCGATGTCGGCGGCGGGCAAATCGCCATTCACACGCGCGGGCAAAATTTTCCAACCCGCGCCATTGCCCGCGCCGAGGACGTGGTTGGACCATTTCTTTTCAAAATCCGCCTCCACAATTTTGTGAATTCCGTACTGCTCCACGCGATGCGTGCCCGGCAGTAAACGCCACGTACGGGCCACACCAGTTTTTGTGGCGTCGAAGGGGCCAGCCTTGCCCAGCTCGGAGAGGAAACAATAGAGATCGAGCTGTTCCTTTTCAGTGAGACTCAAAATAAGCGCGGGAGGCATGAGCGATTGGCCGTTCACTTTTCGCTTCACTTGATTTCGCGGGATGGACACCAATTTGTCAGCCGCATCGCGCAGCACCAGTTCCGTGCCACTTTCGCTGACCTGCACGCCAACCAGCGAACGGTTGTCCTTCGTCTCCACCACCACGGAATGATAGCCCTCTTTGATTTTGCGATTTGGGTATAAAATAGATTCAATCAAATAATCCGGCTGCGCGCTGGTGCCGATGGAAGTGAAGTCGGGTCCCACTTTCCCCCCCGCCCCGCCGATGGCATGGCACACCGTGCAGGCCAGCTCCGGCCGGCGATACACACGCTCGCCCGCAAACGGATCGCCCTCCTTCATCGCCCGCGCCGCCAGCGTTTTGAGTTCGGCAGCGGTCATTTGCTTTGTGAGCAGTGAAATATTCTGCGAAAGCGCGAGCGCAGCCACAAGTGCTTTTTCATCGCGCCCCCCTTCGCGCGCGGCGCGGATACCCACCGTCACGATCGGTTTGGGCAATCCTGCACCGGCCACGCCACCGGCAAGCAATTTGCCCGCACCGCGTCCGCCAAGTAATCCACGCCAAAGCTCCAGCGCAGCATTCGCGTCTTCCGTGGCCTTGAGCACAGCAAAGATTTCTGCCAGCGAACTCTTGAGATTTATCACGCCCAATGCGCGCGCAGCAGCTTGGCGTGTGGCGATGGGTTTGTCGGCACCGGCCAGTTTCTTGAGGCCTTGCAGAGCTTGGGAACCACGGATCTGTACAAGGCTATCAAAGGCTACACCGCTACCTTCGGCGGCGATGACGAGGAGTGGCTTGACCAATTCGGCGCGTTTCCAAGCGCCGGCGAGTTGAACGGCGAAGTTGCGGGTGGCATCATCGTTGATTTTCAGATAGTCACCCACCCCAGCTAAATCTCCGACCGGACGCACGTTGCGCAAATAAGCGGCACGCGCCAGTGAGGACAACACACGAGGGTAAACGGCGGGTTCAAAGCCCCCTTCACGAAGTTGCTTGTAAAGAATAGCAAGCTCGACCGGCCCACCAGCGGCACCGACGAGTTCGACGAGCGGGCCCTTGCCATCAGCGGGAAGTTTACGCTGACGCACGAGCTTACTGATGAGCGCAGCGCCCTGGCTGGGCTGAAGTGAGCGCAGGGCAAATTCGGCATGACTGGTCTTGTCCTTAAAATTAAGCGCTCCATTTTGCATGCCGCGCACGAACGGCTCTGCAAGATCATTCATGGTGAGCCAGAGTCCATAATCTATAAATTTATCAACCGGTTGATCCAACGCTTCCAACGCGTATTTTGCATACTGATGCGCAACGGTGGAATTTTTCATCTCCGCATAAACCCGCATGGCCTCGAGGCGCACGCGCGGATGCTTGTCGCGAATGCCGGCGGCAGCGTGAAGTTGCGTGGTGCTCAGCCGATCGTGCCAGTGCGCGAGCACACGCATGGCCGCAGCGCGCACACGGGCGTCATTAGCCTCGAGGGCAAACATCAGCAGAGACGCGTTCACCTCACCCAGCGCTTCGTGCAGCCACAAGGTTTCGAGCTGGGCGACTTCATTTTCGCTGTGACGGGTGAGCCATTGTTTGAGGTCCGGCAAAATGTCGCGACCGCGTTCGCGCAAAACGCGGCGGGCCTTGGATTGGTCAAAGGCGTTGTCGACGAGAAGCGCGTCGAAAAGTTCAGTGTTTTTCAAACGGGTTAAATTACGCGACTTCAAAAGTTTACGGCCTTTGAAAGTAACGCGCCAGATTCGGCCGTGGACTTTGTCGCGACGGGGGTCACGGAAGTCGACTTCGCCATGTTGGATGATGGGGTTGGACCAGTCGGCAATGTACAGCGCGCCGTCGGGGCCTTGCTTGACGTCGATGGGGCGGAAGCTGGTGGCGCTGCTGCGGATGAAATCGCCCTCGTGTTTGGCGGCAAAGCCGGCGCCGTTTTCGCTGAGGGTGAAACGCACGATACGGTGGGCGCGAAAGTCACAGGTGATGGCTGCGCCGCGAAAAGTTTTGGGGAAGTGCGGGCTGTTCAAAATCTCGAGGCCGGCGAACTTGGGATAGTTGCCGGGACTGATGCTATCCATGATGCGGCGCGCGCCGGCGTAGGTGAAATGCATAGCGCCGGGGATGGCGTAGCTGATGCCCTGGGAGCCAGCACCGTCGGTGACGAAGGCGTTGCCGAAGTCGTCGAAGTGGTGGCCCCACGGATTGCACCAGCCGCGATAGGCGATGCCGGCGCGGAGGGTGTCGGGGCGGAGATGCCAAATGCCGCCGCTCTTGAGGCGCACGACGCCGTGCGGGGTTTCGACGTGGCTGCGAATGTAAATGGATTGATTAAAATAAAGGCGGCCGTCGTGGCCCCAGCGGAGGGTGTGCAGTGTGTGATGGGTGTCCTCGGTGCCGAAGCCGGAAAGGACGATTCGCTTTTTGTCGGCACGTCCATCGCCGTTGGTGTCGGCGAGGTGGAGGAGTTGAGTGCTTTGGGCGACATACGCGCCACCGTCGCCAGGCTCGATGCCGGTGGGGATGAAAAGGCCATCGGCGAAGACAGTGGTTTTGTCCGCGCGACCATCGCCGGTGGTGTCCTCGAGCACGATGATTTTGTCATCGGCGACTTGGCCGGGCTTCACCTGCGGATAGACGGATGAAGTGGCGACCCACAAGCGGCCTTGGGGATCGAAGTTCATTTGGATGGGCTTGGCGAG
>JAPKDK010000028.1 GCA_028872645.1 Verrucomicrobiota bacterium | reverse complement strand
CTTTATCAACTAAGCCTGCTTCCGACTAATCCATTTCATTCTCCCACCAGGCGAGGCGGGAAGTGTGGTGCTCTATTCTTTTATCTAGGGCAACTACAACTTCTCGAGCTGTGAAGCTGAATTCCCAATGCTCACGATTGCTAAGACTCTGTTCACTTATTTCCATATGTATCTTTATTTTTTTCTGTTTTGTTGATGGCCGACTTCCCCCATCTTCCCACTACTATATCAATCTGGGCGAGGGTTGTCGAGCTTTTCCACGCCCTCCTCCAACAGGATTTACACCAGAGCCGGTGAGGCGTAGAGTGGCGGCGCTTACGCAAACTCCATCTTGTGTTGAAAAAGGTTGAATGATAAGTCGACATTTAACGCTGAGGTCTCAACGCTCGACATACACTATGACCAAGTCGATCCATACAGGGGAAACCCTGAAAGGTGCCCGGAGCTATCAGGTCTTGGGCTTAGCTATAATTTGGTGTTCGGTGTCAGTCAGTTGGGCGGAGATCGGCGATAAAGGTACAGACGAAACGACGCTCCGAGCTGATGCCCAGAAGGTCTTCAAGGAAAAGGTCGGCCCCTTCGTAAACAAATACTGCACGCGCTGCCACGGCCCCCGGGCCAAAGCGGGGATCAATCTGCAATCAGCGCTCAAGAACCCCGGTGGCGAGTCCGCGTCACTGCATTGGAAAAAGGCGGTGGCCAACGTCAAGGTGCATGAAATGCCGCCGGAAGATGCCTCCAAGAAACCGACCGATGAAGAGCGCCGGCAGTTCGCCGAGTGGGTCGGCAAGATCAAGTACCTGGCGCCGCGTGATCCCGGCCGGTTTGTTATCCGCCGGCTCACCAAGACCGAATACGCCAACACCCTGCGCGATCTGTATGGGGTCGATCCCTCCATCGCCGATACCCTGCCCGCGGAGGTGGAAGGCGAAGGTTTTCTCAACTCGATTTCCCTGCTGCAATTGGAACTGTTCCTCGGCATCGCCAACAAGGTGATTGATCAGATAATCGCGCCGGAAGGCCAAGCGCCCACCGCCGTTCAAAAACGCCTCTTCGGTCAGACGCCCAAAGGCACTGACCTCCGCAAGGCAGCCCGCGGAGTCGCGCGTACGCTGGCCCGGGACGCCTACCGCCGGCCTCCAACCGATGCGGAACTGAATGTCCTCGTCGAAGTCTACGATCTCGCCCGCAACAATGATCTCAATCACATGGCGGCACTGGGCCTAATGCTCAAGGCCGTGCTCGTCTCGCCGCAGTTCCTGTTTATCACGCCCGCCGGCGAACCGGAATCGAAGGACGCAATCGTCCTGCTGGACGACTTCCAGTTGGCCTCGCGTTTGTCGTACCTGCTGTGGTCGGCACCGCCCGACGCGGAACTGGCCGCCTTGGCCGATAAGGGCGAACTGCACAAGCCCGAGGTACTGCGCACACAAGTGGAACGACTGTTAAAGGATGCCCGGTCGCGGGCGTTGTTCGACGGGTTCGGCGCGCAATGGCTGCGGGTCAACGAATTGGACGAACAAGTGTTCGATCCGAAAACATTCCCCCAAATGACGCCGGACTTACGCACGGCGATGATGGACGAAGCCCGCCTTTTTTTCGAAAGCATCGTGAGCGAGAACCAAAGCGTGGTGCGGTTCGTGAGTAGCGATTACACGTTTGTCAATGAACAGCTTGCCAAGGTGTACGGGCTCGAGCAATCCGTGCGCGGGTCGAAGATGCGTCGGGTGAAGCTGACGAACCCCAACCGCGGCGGCATCCTCAGCATGCCGGCCACGTTAGCAACGACCTCATTTCCCAACCGAACCAGCCCCGTGCTCCGTGGAGTATGGGTGCTGGAGCGGATTTTGGGTGAACGCGTCCCGCCGCCGCCAGCCGACATTCCCGAACTCGAGGAACAAGACCACAAGAAAATCGAGGGACTAACATTGCGCCAACGCACCGAGCTGCACCAATCCGAAGCCACCTGCCGCAATTGCCACAAGATCCTCGACCCGATTGGTTTCGGGTTGGAGAATTTCGATGCCATCGGTCGATGGCGTGAAAAGAACGACCAAGGCCTCGCCATCGACTCGGCAGGCAAACTGCCCGATGGAAAAGAGTTTTCCACTCCCGCGGAATTGAAGCGCCTGTTGGCCATGCGGGAGGCGGACTTGGCCCGTAACCTCACCGAACGACTCATGGCCTACGCGCTGGGCCGGCAGTTGGAGGGCTACGACGATGTTGTCATCGATCAATTGATGGTTAAGATTGCCGCAGACAATTATCGCGTGCGCACCATCATCACCGAGGTCATCACCAGCTACTTATTTACCCACCGCAGAATCAAAGGATGAAAATGAACAACCCTTCACACATTGGCCGCCGCACCTTTCTGAAAGGCGCGGGTGTTTCCTTCGCGCTGCCGTTTATGGATTCCCTCAGCTGGGCCGCCGGCACCAAGGCCGCCAAACCGCCGGTGCGCCTCGCGTTCATGTATATGCCGCACGGGGTCATCATGGATCAGTTCTGGCCGAAGAGTCAGGAGGCCTTTCTCAACTCCCCGCCGCCCATCATCCAGTCCCTGCAACCGATCATGGACCAGTGCCTGATGATGAAAGGCATCTCCGGAGTGCCGATCGCCCCCTTCAACGGTGCGCCGCACGCGCTGGAGCTTTCGACCTGGCTCACCGCGCGCTTGCCGGATGCCAGCACCCGCGGTCGCATCAACATCGCCATCTCGGCCGACCAGATCATGGCCAACTACGTCGGGGGCCACACCTTGCTGCCTTCGCTAGAGCTGGCGACGATGCCCCAGACATGGAAGGAAAATCAGGCGGGCCTGCACGAAGGGTACTACTCGTATTGCAGCTACCGCTCGCCCACGCAACCCGTCCCAGCCGAGATTGATCCGCGCAATGTCCTGAACCGGCTCTTCGGCAAGCGCGGCAAGGACGGCCGCGTCACCCAGACTAACCCATTGGACCGGCAAATGCTCGACCGCGTAATCGGCGGCGCCCGGGACCTGCGCCGGACTCTGGCAAAGGTCGACCAGCAGAAACTCGACGAGTATCTCGACAGCGTGCGCGCGGTAGAGCGGCGCATCGCCGCGATCGAGTCCCGTCAGCAAGAGGCCGCCCTGGAGAAGGCGGGCGTTCGGTCGTCCAAACGGCACGCCACCGACTCGCCGCCAATCGAGGTCAAGATTCCCGTAAGCGACAAGCGCAGCGAATACATGCAGGTCATGTGCGACCTGATCGTCCTGGCCTTCCAAACCGACACCACACGCGTCAGTACCTACATCGGTTCCCGGCCGAACGGCGCGTCCTACCCCGAGCTGGGCTTCACCAACCAGCATCACTCGCAGACACACTACGGCAGCGATCAGGAAAAGATTCGGAAAGTGGCGGCAATCAACGAATTCAACGTCGCGCAGTTCGCCTACATGGTCAAAAAGATGAACGCCCTGAAGGAGGGCGAAGGCACACTGCTCGACAACTGCATCATGATGTGGGGCTCGGGCTTGGAAGACGGCAACAAGCACCAACGGAAAAACCTCCCATTCATTCTTGCCGGCAAAGGCGGTGGCGCACTCAAGACCGGCCGCTTCCTGTCCAACGCCAAGGGCAACCAAGGCGACCTGCTCACCACGCTGCTCTCCTGCGTCGGCGTCCCTCTCGACCGCCCCATCGGCATCGCCACCAAGCAGATCGAAGAAATCAAAGCCTGACCTCACCAAGGCACAGATTGCTGGAGTGCCAAATCTTCAGCGACTTCGAGCAGCCCACTATTATTAAGATTGCCGACCCCATTGTCGAGAAGGCGATTCGCATTGCTGCCAAGAAATACACGGGCGAACTCACCAAGGAGGAATCGGCGAAGGTCATTGAGGCAGCGATTCGTAAGCAGCTCAACAAACCCACAGGCAAACTCACCAAGGCGGACATGGAGAAGGAGGCAAAGTATTTTACTTCTTTCGAAACGTTTGGGAAATCACCAAAGACTGGATGAATTCGCGCACTGCGTATTTCTGGTTTTTGGCGGAAGCGATGACTTCCTTCGCCAGGTCTTCATCGATAAACCCGAAGGGGCGGTAGGCCAGCTGCCTGAAAGGGACCGGCTATGGCAGATGGCAAGCTTCAAAGAATATATCTTCACACAAAGGGAAAGCACTGATAGTTTTGCCTCACGTTAACGCAATGAAACCTGCATCCCACGCATGATGCTCTAAAAAGTGAGAATCATTCTTAAAACCTCGGGAATAATGATTGTCTTCTCGGCGATGACTTTTGCCGCTGAACCATTCGAGGGGTTTCTCCAGAAACATTGCATTGACTGTCACGGGCCGAAGAAGTCCAAGGGCGATTTGCGGCTTGATCAATTATCACGTGATTTCAAATCCGGTATCGATGGACAGGTCTGGGCGGAGGTGGTTGAGAAAATCAATGCCGGCGAAATGCCGCCGGAGGATGAAACACAACCGACAGCTGATGAGATCGGTAAAGTGATTGCCCAGCTTGACGAACGCATTCGCGAAGGCCGCGCCACGCGCATGGCCGCACGACCGCCGGTGGCGCATTACCGGCTCAGCCGGCAGGAGTATAAAAACACCGTCTACGATTTGCTTGGCGTGCGCTACGATCCGGCCAAGCCGGGTGAGTTGAATGAAGACACGCTCTGGCACGGTTACGAACGGATCGGTTCGCAGCTTTCGCTTTCGCCCTCCCATATGGACCGCTATTACCGGGCCGCTGAAATCGTGCTCGACCGCGCATTTCCAGCCAAAGCCGTCGAGGCACGAAAGATCCGCCAGACGGCAGCAGAGTTGAGATATGGTGGCGGGGAGAAACAAAAGGAGGCACTGGCTCGGTTCGGCATCAAGCGACCGCTCCGTTACCTCCATTTCCCCGGCCGCGTTCAACCCGCCCTGTCCCCGAAATGGCTAGGTCGTACGGGGCCGGAACACAGCGGTCTTTACAAACTGCGACTGCAAGCCAGCGGCATCCGCCCGCCCGGCGGCCAACCGGCCCACCTGAGCATCGGCAAGCGCACCAGTGAAGAGACCGTGGACGGCCTCATTGAACTCGATATCACAGCACCGGAAGATAAACCGCAGGTATATGAATTTGAGGTCTTCCTCGAGATGCCCGCGGGACTGCACTTCGCCGTAGTGGCGACTGACGGGGTGGATCGGCGAGGCGGCGCGGCCTTTCGCAATGCAATTGCAAGCCAGGCTTATATCTTCACGCACAGCAGTGAGACTTTGCTCCTGAATCCAAACGCACCGCAGATGTTCGATGACAAAGGCAACGGCATTTTCTCGACGGTGATTCTTGACTGGCTGGAATGGGAAGGCCCACTGGTAACCGACGCGGAAAAAGCCCACCGCAAAGATGTGATGCCCCCGGAGAACGCCTCACCCGAGGTGGTCGCCGAGCATCTGCACCGCTTTGCCCAGCGCGCCTGGCGGCGGCCGGTAAAACTGGAGGAGCTGAACAATTATTTGAAATCCTATCACGATGATCGTAATGCCGGCGAAAAAGCGATTGTCGCTTATCGCAACGCCCTGCTGGGAGTGCTGACTTCTCGAAATTTCATCTACATCGTCGAAGGCGACCCTGAGCCTCGCAAACGGCTCAGCGACCCGGAACTCGCTTCGCGGCTTTCGTATTTTCTCTGGAGTTCAATGCCCGATGACGCCCTCTTTACCGCAGCCAAAACCGGAGCCCTTAAAGAAGAAGGTTTAAAAAAACAAGTGGACCGAATGCTGACCGACAGTCAGATCAACCGCTTTATCGAAGACTTCTCACGGCAATGGCTGCAGTTGCACCGCGTCGGCATGTTCCCGCCGGACAAAAAGCTTTATCCCGACTACGACGATTGGCTCGAGACGAGCATGCGCAATGAGCCGGTGGAATTTTTCCGCGAGATGCTCAACAAAAACCTGCCCATCGAGAGACTGCTTGATTCGAACTGGACGATGGCCAACGCGCGGCTCTGCGATTTCTACGGATTGCCGGAGCCCAAGACTGGCGGCTTCCAGCGCATTGCCCTCAAACCTGAAGATCACCGTGGTGGCCTGCTTACAATGGGGGCAGTGCTTGGTTTGACCTCCGACGGAACCCGCCATCGCCCAGTACATCGTGGGGTTTGGATCAGTGAAACGATCTTTAACAAAACGCCACCATCCCCGCCAGCAAACGTGGATCCTATCGAACCGGTGCCGCCCACGGGCAATAAGATCACCATCCGGCAGCGCATCGAGGCACACGCCAAGAATGCGAACTGCGCGGCATGCCACCGGACGATCGATCCGTTGGGACTAGCCTTCGACCAATATGACGCCATCGGCCAATGGCGCACCCATGAACACGTGCCGACCGGTGTGGGAGAGAATCCGTTGGTGAATGCTTCGGGCGTCATGCCCGATGGTCGGAAATTTGCGAACTCGGTCCAGTTCAAGCAATTGCTGCTTGCGGACCGCGACAAGATCGCGCGGGCCTTCATCGAACACCTCTGCACCTACGCGCTACGGCGCGTGTTGACGGTCGACGACCGCGAGGATGTTCAATCCATTGTTGAAGAATCCAAGCAAGGGCAGTATTGTGTACAGAACATTGTTCGGGCTGTGGCCACTTCCGAACTACTCCAAAAACGCTAAAACCCAAGCCGTATCATGAGTAATATTCAGACCCAATCCTGGTTGATCGACCGCCGCCACGCCCTGCGCGCAATGGGCACCTGCATCGCCCTACCGATGCTCGAGTGCATGATTCCGCTTAACGCCAAGGAGAAAACTAATTCGCCGCGACGCAGTGCCTTCATTTACCTCGCCAACGGCGTGCATTCGCTCAACTACCAGATCACCAAGCCGGGCAAGGATTACCAATTCTCGCGCTCGCTCAAGCCGCTGGAGAAATTCCGTAACACCATCACGCCAATCAGCGGCCTGCACCATCCCGGAAGTCTGGGGCATCACCACAACTGCCTCGACATCTTTCTGACCGGCGCCAAGATCGGTGCGGCGCACCGCAACACCATTTCGGTGGACCAGAAGATGGCGGAGGTCACCGGGCAACACACCCGTTACCCTTCAATGGAGATTGCCATCACGCAGGGCTCCCTCGCCTGGACGGCCGACGGCGTTCAACTTCCCGCAAGGAGCCGATGTCAGCAGATTTTCGCGTCCCTCTTCGAGGAACCCAAGGGGGGCATCGCCGCCCAACGAAAAGCCCTCCGCCGCAAAGCCAGCGTTCTGGATGACAACCTCGCCGAAGTGCGCCGTCTGTCGCAGAAAATGAGTACCGCCGATAAGGGTCGACTCGACCAATACCTCACCTCCGTCCGCGAAGCGGAAATCCGCACCCGCCGAGCCGATACCTGGCTCGACACACCATTGCCCAAGATTTCCGAGGCCGACCGCAAACGCACCAACCGCAACATTGCCAAGACCCAAGCGGGCGACTATTTCCGCACGGTCTATGACCTGATGGTGCTCGCCTTCCAGACGGACGTGACGCGCGTGGTCACCTTCAGCCTCGGCGGCGAAGGCCAGGCCATCGCCATTCCGGAGATCGGCATCACCGAGTCCCGCCATCAACTCAGCCATCACGGCGGCGATCCGGGTTACATGGAGAAGCTTACCAACTACGACACCTTTGCCATTGAGCAGTTTGGCTACTTCCTCTCGCGACTGGACGAAACCAAGGATCTCAACGGCAAGTCGCTGCTCGGCTCGACGATGTCGCTCTTCGGCAGCGGCATGTCCTACGGACACAGCCATGGGAATGCCAACCTGCCACTGGTACTCGCTGGCGGCACGGATCTCGGTCTGAAGCACGGCAGCCACCTCGATTTCAATCAAGGTCATTTCGGCGGCTACGCGCTCGACAAGCCCAGTGATCACTACCGCCTCTGCAGTCGCCCAGCGAACACGGACGCCCACATGAGCAACCTGTTGCTCCTAATGGCCCAAAAGATGGGTGTGGAAACCGATCGGTTTGGCGATAGTAACAAAGTAATTTCGCTATGATCCGAATTCATCCCGTTTTTCGTTCCGCCGCACTAGCCCTCAGTACGGCCCTGCTCACTGTGTTCGCTTGCGCCGATGAAAAACCCTTCCGACCGAAGACGGGAAAGTTCCCACCCATTGAAAAAGCCCACGCCTACAGAGGCGAGCTCGTCTTCGTAGATCACGCCAACCGCCGAGGAAGCATCCGCGTCGCAGGAACGGGAAAATTTTACCGGAACGATCCCCATCCATTCGCCCTGCTTCCTTACGGTATCGTCCGCTACCACGATGCGACTGCGGATCTACGGGATGTTCCCCTTGGAACCGTTTTGCATGCCCATGGATTTCTACCGCCTGACCCAAAAACCTCCTCCGTTCCGGTATTGCCTCCCGACAACAAGGATAAGGACGCTGGTCATTATCGCGGCACTGGCATTTTCCCCGCAGAGAACCACGTCCTTCTGCTTGAGGACGATCCCAGCCACTGCAAACGAAACGGATTGGTCTGGAAACTTGAAGAAGTGAACCTCAAAGAAAACGCGGGGACGATCATTGCAAGCAGACAACCGAGCAACGGTGGAAAAATGAAGGTCGAACCCGAAACCATGACTTTCGATGCCGCCACACGTATTTGGCGTGGGCGCGAATCAATCCGAGTCTCGGACCTGATCGACCAGAAAGTATGGCCGGCAAGTGGAAAGAAAGAACTCAACGATCAAGCCGTCCTACTTGGCATCACCTGGAAACCCGGACCGGGGGATGGACTGAGTGGGGCTTTCACACGCTTTCACGTCTCGGATATCTGGTTGGACGACAAGTCCATTGAACACGCGGCCTATTTTCAGACCGAGAAGCACAATAGCTTTATCCGCAGTCGCTGGATGCCCGCCCGGGTTGATGAAATAACCTATGGCAAATTCGGTCAAGCTACCGTAACGGCTACCCTATTCGGAGGAATGAGCGAATCACTTTACTCCGACTTCCGAAAGGGAGAGGGAGGGCAAATCAATGGTGCGGAGAACACCCTGAAGCACACTGCAGGCCACTATGGCCCCGGACACATGGCCTCGGGTGGTAAATTCCTTCTAGTAAAGAAGACGAGTGGTAAGATTCCCCTTGGCAGCAGCGGCATACAAGTCCATTTCAAAACCGATCTTATCATCGAAGCCATTCGCCCCGGAAGGGTTATCCGCATTCGACCGGACAGTTGGCCCAAGATGCAGATACCCCGGGAAGAATACCTTTTCCATAACAGCCCCGAGGCCCGCTTCCCCACCCCGGCTATTTTCCCGAAATACTAACCGGAAAAATCGAGCCACGCAGGGCCAGAGCTGTGACGCCGAGCTCCTATAAAAATGCTCTAAGAGAGCTAGTTCATCGCGTATCTGACTACCATGAACAACAATGGAAATGTTGTAAGTTTCTGTAGTAAGTTCGCTCTTCCTCAAAGAGGGAAATTCAGAATAACACTGTTTTTGTGGTTTAAAATGAAGCTGGAGCGGGTGATGGGGATCGAACCCACGTGTCAATTGAGGATTTCATTGATCACATGACCGTGGACGTCGGTGAGGCGGCGTTGGATGCCGTTGTGGTAGAAGGTGAGGCGTTCGTGGTCAATGCCGAGGAGGTGGAGAGCGGTGGCGTGGAAGTCGTATGAGTAGGTGGGTTTGTCGACGGCTTTCCAGCCGAGTTCATCGGTGGCACCGTAGCTGACACCGCCCTTAATGCCGCCGCCGGCCATCCAGGCAGTGAAGGCATCGGCGTTATGGTCGCGCCCCTTGCCGGTGTTTTGTGCGGCGGGTTGCCGGCCGAATTCCGTGGTGCAAATCACTAGAGTCTCATCGAGCATGCCGCGCGCCTTCAAGTCCTTGATTAAGGCTGCGGCACCACCATCAAGCACTCGTCCCCAGTAGCCGTGGTCGCGGGGTAGGTCCTCGTGGCTGTCCCAGTTGGGGCGAATCTTGCGGGCAGTGGTATTTTCGGCTCCACAAAAAATCTGTACGAAACGCACACCGCGTTCGGCCAAGCGGCGGGCCAGCAAACATTGACGGCCACGGCGGGTATCAGGCAATTTTATGGGACGCGAAAAACAAAGTCTACTTCGGCGCTTCCGAGTCACGCAAAGACGGACAGGCGGCGGGCTATTAAATTAGCTCTTTTATCAAACGCCGGTTCTCCAGCAAATACCGCGGCCGACCGGTGAGGTCGGTGATGCTCGTGCTCGGGCTGATGCCGAGGTGCTGATACATCGTGGCGATGACATTCTCCGGACGGTACGGATTATCCTTGGGCACCTCGCCCTTCGCATTGCTGCTGCCGATGATTTGCCCCATGCGGAAATTGCCGCCCGCCATCAGCACGCTCATCAGACGACCCCAGTGGTCGCGACCGGCGGTCTTGTTGATGCGCGGCGTGCGGCCGAATTCGCCCATCGCGACGACGAGTACGTCCCGGTTCAAACCGCGCTCGTGTAAATCGCTGATGAGCGCGGCGAGCCCTCGGTCATAAGCGGGGCCCTTGGATTTCATGCGGTCGGAAATTTTACTGTGGTCGTCCCAACTACCGACGGTGACGGTCACGTAACTCACGCCCGCCTCCACCAAACGCCGCGCGAGCAGCATCGACTGCCCCGTCGTGTTGCGCCCGTAGCGTTCGCGTGTGCGAGTGTTCTCCGCGCTGATATTGAACGCCTTGCGCGCGCCGTCGCCCGTGAGCAAATCAAACGCCTGCCCGTTGAACTTGCCAATGGACTCCGCCGTGCGAGTGGTGTCCACCAGTCGCCGGTTTTCATCCAGCGCATCGAGCAATCCCTTGCGGTCATTCACGCGCTGCAGCTTCAGCTCCGGCAACAGGTCCAGATTGCTCACCTTGAAATTCGCCTTGTTCGGGTCGCCGCCCGCGATGAACGGGTCGTACGCATTGCCGAGGAACGACGCGCGACCGTTGCGCATCGCGCGACCGATGGAAACGTACGGTGGCACGCCGGGGCCATTGGCGCCCTTAATCTGGGCGGTGGTGGAGGCGATGGCGGGGAAACTATTCTTGCCGCCCTTACGCCCAATCTTGTAATGGCCCGTCTGCGTCAAGTGGCTCGAGGTGTCGTGGCTGCTGCTGCTGTGATGCATCGAGCGGATAATCGCCAGCTTGTCCGCCACCTTCGCCTGTTCGGCCATCAACTCGCTAAAATAAACGCCGGGCAGCTTCGTCTTCACCACGCCCAACGGCCCGCGATATTCAGCTGGGGCCTCGGGCTTCGGGTCGTAAGTCTCGATTTGCGTCGGGCCACCGGTCAGCTCAATATAAATCACGCTCGTTTTCTTAGCGGTCGCGCCCGCCTCCTCGCGCGCTTGCAACAACTGCGGCAACGCCAGTCCGCCCAAGCCCAAAAAGCCCGCCTGCAAAAACGACCGCCGCGTGAAGCCGTCGCAAAAAGTCCCTTGTTCATTGCCAACGAGTTTTATCATTCCAGCAATTCGACGGTTCCGGGCAAAAGATTCTTCACCATTTTCACGCGCAAATCCTGTGCTTGCGGTTCGGAAATATTTCGTGTCTCATGAGAGCATGACGAAATCCTCCTTGATTCTTTCAGTAATCCTAGCCGGCGGCTTGGGCATTTCTACTTCATTTGCCGCCAAGGCCCTGCATCGCGATCCGGAATCCGCCGATGCCTGCGAATAGATCGATAAAGGTAAACGTCAACATCGTACGCTCGCCACCGCTATGATAGCTCACCCGGTAGTAGGGGTAGTTATCAGATTATCGAAAATCCTAACCGCGACAGAGCCGCGCTTAATGATTGCAACAGGAGGCTTATTGGTGCGCTTTGCATTCATATCTTACGCCTACTGTGTGCAAAGTTCGTGTCAATTCGCAATAACTAGTTTTACACATGGAGGCGACACCACCAGTTTAGCACTGGTTTTAGGGTGTGATACGAAAAAGTAAATTGGTGGAGGCGGTGGGAATTGAACCCACGTCCCAAGCAAATTAACCAAAGACATCTACATGCTTAGTCAGGATACGTTATTCGGCTTTGGATAATGACCTGACGCAAATCCGTTTGCCTAGTTCGCATGAAAAAGTTTCGGTTTCCAGCGCGCGATCTCCGCGGGGCACCTAACCGGCTATCGGCGCCCGTCATCCCCAGCCGGTGTCAGGAGACGGACGTCACGGCTTAATTAGGCCGCGAGAGCCAATTCTTCGTTGGCAGTTAGTTGTTTGGGCCGGTGTTAACGAGGTCAGAACCATCCTCGGCATGCAATCTCTGACGCGTCCACTCAGTCGAATCCAGAACGCCCCCAGATCGGTCTCTAGTATCGGCCAAAAACTCTGATGGGTCAAGAACACGAAAAGTCGCCACGCCGTTTGTCTTGATTTTTAGGCGTTTTCCCGCGAAAACAACCGCCGCTTATGAGCAAACAAACCAATCTCCGCCCTCACTCCGCAATGATGCTTGATGGCCCCAACCGCGCGCCCAGCCGCGCGATGCTTTATCCCACTGGCTTCAAAACCGCCGATTTTCGAAAACCGGTCATCGGCATTGCCTCCACTTGGAGCAATGTCACCCCGTGCAATATGCACATCGATTTGCTCGCGCAAGAATCTGAGCGCGGTGCCAATGCCGCCGGCGGCAAGGCTATTATTTTCAATACCATCACCATTTCCGACGGCATCTCGATGGGCACGGAGGGAATGAAGTATTCGCTCGTGAGCCGCGAGGTGATTGCCGATTCCATCGAAACAGTCGTCGGCTGCGAATGTATGGACGGATTCGTCGCCATCGGCGGTTGCGATAAAAACATGCCCGCCTGCATCATGGCGATGGCGCGAATGAATCGCCCGAGTGTGTTTGTCTATGGCGGCACTATTTTGCCCGGCTGCATCACGGGCGATACGCGCAAGCTGGACATCGTCTCCGTGTTCGAAGCCATCGGCGCGCACGCCAATAACCGCCTTGACGATGAGGGCCTGGAAAAAGTGGAACGCTGTGCCATCCCCGGCCCCGGTTCGTGCGGCGGAATGTACACCGCCAACACAATGGCCAGCGCCATCGAAGCGATGGGAATGAGCCTCCCCGGCAGCAGCGCGCAGGCAGCGGTAAGTCCCGCCAAGAAAAAGGATAGTCGCGAGGCCGGAGCCGCCGTTTTGAATCTGCTGAAGCTCGGCATTCGTCCGCGCGATATTATGACAAAAAAGGCATTCGAGAATGCCATCACCGTCGTCATCGCGCTCGGCGGCTCCACCAACGCCGTCCTTCACTTGCTCGCGATGGCCAGCGCGGCGGAGGTGAAACTCTCCATTGACGACTTCACGCGCATTGGCAAAAAAGTGCCGGTTCTTGGCGACCTCAAACCCAGCGGAAAACATCTGATGAGCGAACTCATCGCCATCGGCGGCATTCAGCCGATGATGAAAACCCTCCTGCGCGCCGGACTCCTCCACGGCGATTGCCTGACCGTAACCGGCAAAACGATGGCGCAAAATCTCCGCAGCGTGAAGCCCTACCCCAAGGGACAAAAAATCATCCGTTCACTCAAGAAGCCCATCAAAAAAGACAGCCACCTCGTGGTGCTTTATGGCAACCTCGCCCCCGAAGGCTCCGTGGCCAAAATCACGGGCAAAGAGGGCCTCACCTTCACCGGCATCGCTCGCCCCTTTGATTCTGAGGAAAAAGCCCTAAAAGCCATCCTCGCCCGTCGCATCAAAAAAGGTGACGTCGTCGTCATCCGCTACGAAGGCCCGCGCGGCGGCCCCGGAATGCGTGAGATGCTCGCCCCCACTAGCGCCATTATGGGCACCGGCCTCGGCAACGAGGTAGCCCTCATCACCGATGGCCGTTTCTCCGGCGGCACTCACGGTTTCGTCGTCGGCCACATTACCCCCGAAGCCTATAACGGCGGCCCACTGGCGATGATTCACGACGGCGACAAAATCACCATCGACGCTGAGAAACGCCAACTCAAACTCGCCATCTCCAAAGCCGAACTCAAACGCCGCACCGCCGCCTGGCGCCAACCCAAACCCAATTACACGACCGGCGTCCTCGCCAAATACGCCCACCTAACCACCAGTGCCTCGCTCGGCGCGGTGACGGATGCGAATTTGGATTTGAGCTAATGGGAGGGGCGGGTTCCTCTCGGCATGAATAAACGCAAAGTCATCGAGAAAATCGTTAGCACGCTCCAATCTGAATTAGAGACTTACACGCGTGCCGCGAAGGCTTCGCACGCGGAGGCGACGGCGGAAGAAAACCGGGCGGAAAACAAATACGACACACGCGGATTGGAAGCTTCGTATCTCGCGACGGGTCAAGCCAATAAGATCATTGAATTGGAAGCTTCCATCGCAGCGTTTGAAGCTTTGAAAGAACGGAGGTTTGGCGAAGGCACTGGCGTCGATGTTGGGGCGTTGATAGAAATTAAACAGGACGGCGAATGCTCGCATTATTACATCGGTTCATCCGCCGGCGGCACGGAAATTGAAATCGGGGAAAAAGAAGTGTTGGTGATTACTCCGCAATCACCCTTGGGCTCGCAACTGCTTGGGGCCACGCAAGGCGCAAAAATAAAAATCGACCTTGCGGGCAGAAAACAGGCGGTGGAAATTTTGAGCGTGACCTGATTAGGCCACGGCCGAGGCTTTGCTTTTGGCCTTGGCGAGGGGGGCGGATTTGATTTGGGCGACGATAGCTTTGGGGGTTAGGCCGTATTTTTCGCGGAGCTCGTTCACAGAGGAGGCGTGTTCGATGAATTGATCGGGCCAGCCGATGCGCAGCAGCGGGGTGCTGATGCCATTTTCGACGAGTAATTCGCAGACCACACTGCCGTAGCCGCCGGGGAGCACGTGGTCTTCGATGGTGACGATTTGGTCAGCGGTTTTGGCAAAATATTCGGTGGTGGCTTCGTCGATGGGTTTGGTGAAGCGCGGGTTGATCAAGGCGCAGTCGAAGTCCTTCCCAAGTTCTTCGGCCGCCTGTTGCGCCATGGTGAACATCGGGCCGAGGCCGAAGAAAGCAATTTTGCGTTTGCCGGTGTCCTTGAAGTTTTGCACGACTTCAGCTTTGCCGATTTCGAGCATTGCAGGTTCGTCCTTGATCTCAGCGCCCTCGGCAGCACCGCGTGGGTAACGAATAAATGTCGGGTGCTTGTTGCGCGTGGCGGTGAACATCATGTCCGCCAATTCATCTTCATTACGCGGTGCCATCGCCACGATGTTGGGCACGCAGCGAAGATAGGAAATATCAAACAAGCCGTGGTGGGTCGGGCCGTCGTTAGCAGAAAGCCCGGCGCGATCCATACAGAAGGTCACCGGCAAATCCTGCAAGGCCACGTCGTGGATGATACAATCGTAGGCGCGTTGGAGGAATGTGGAATAAATTGCCACCACCGGATGGCTCCCCATCGTGGCCATGCCGGCGGCGAAGATGACGGCGTGTTCCTCGGCGATGCCCACATCGAAATAACGATTGGGCATTTCATCGCGTAGGTATTTGAGGCCGGTGCCGCTGGGCATTGCCGCGCCTACGCCCACGATACGGCTATCGCGCTCGCAGAGTTTGAGCATTTGTTTGCCGAACACATCCTGCCAATTGGGCGCGGCATCGGTTTGGGCGGATGGCGTTTGGCCGGTCTTGGCGTCGTAAGGCCCAAGGCCGTGAAATTTTTCCGGCTGCTTGAGTGCCGCGTTATAGCCTTTGCCTTTTTTGGTGAGCACGTGCAGCACCACGGGATGATCGCAGCTCTTCGCATACTCGAGCGACTTAATCATCAACGGCAAATTATGGCCATCAAGCGGCCCGATGTAGCGAATGCCAAGTTCTTCAAAGATCACACTGCTCGCCGTGCCACCGCGGCCGTCCTGCGGACCGGGCGGTTGATGTTTGAGCGAGCTTTCGGTCACCTCCGCCTTCAACGCGCCCTCAGCACGATTGCCGAGGCGCACAGCAAAATCGCCCTTCGGCAATTTTTTCACCAAGCGCGACAAGTCATCATGCAACCGGTTATAGCTTGGGGTGGTAATGATTTTGTTGAGATACTTCGAGATGGCACCGACGTTTTTGTCGATGCTCCATTCGTTGTCATTGAGAACACCAATAAATTTACCGGTGGTTTGGGCAATGTTGTTTAGAGCCTCGTATGAAATTCCGTTGGTGAGCGCAGCATCGCCGAAGACGCACACGACATCCTCGTCGGTTTTCTTTTGGTCACGCGCTGCGCACATTCCCAACGCTGCGGAAAGCGCGGTGCCGGCGTGGCCCGCGCCGTAAATGTCGTGCTCGCTCTCGGTGCGCAGGGCAAATCCGTTGAGGCCACCGGTTTGGCGGATTTTGGAAAAGCCTTCGCGACGGCCGGTGAGCAGCTTGTGAACGTAGCTTTGATGGCTGACATCCCACACAAACTTATCGTGCGGCGTGCTGAACACTTTATGCATCGCGATGGTCAGTTCCACCACGCCGAGGTTGGGGCCAAGATGGCCACCGGTTTTTGCTAGCTTGGTGATGAGTTCCTCGCGCACTTCGGCGGCGAGGTGTTCGAGCTGGTTTTCCGTCAATTTCTTGACGTGCGCCGGCTCGCTGATCATATCCAAAAATCCGCTCATAAATTATTCTTCATCCTCGCGCAGCGTCACGGGCCGCGTGGCCAATTCGCCTTCCAATGTTTCTTCCAATTGCGTGATGCGCGTCTCGGCGGATTGCAGTTTCTCCTCGCAAGCTTTCACCAGCTTCGCGCCTTCCTCGTAGCGCACGAGCAATTTATCCAACGGCAATTCGTCGGATTCCATTTCTTCAACGATGGATTCCAACTTTTTCACAGCGTCCTCAAAAGGAACGTCCGCCTGTTTTTTGCCCTTGCTCGGCATCGGCAGAACCTACGCCAGTACGCGCGGTTAAGTCGAGCGCGAAGCGGTTAGACCTATTTCACCGTGCTTTCCACGCTGCCATCGAAAAGCTGCGTACTCAAGCGCGTGCCAGAAGGGGTGTCTTGAACGGAGCGGATTACTTTTTTGGATTCTAAATTTTGGGTGATCGAATAGCCCCGAGCCAGCACATTGGCGGGACCCAGTAATCGCAGGCGATCGACCAAACGCGTGAGGCGTTGGGCGGCCCGATCGAGACGATGCCCCTTCCGCTCGCGCAAACGCGCCGTCAGTTGAGTCACTTGTTGAAGGCGATGCCGAACAACCAACTCGGGGTGGACACGCAGCAATCGCTCGGCCACGCCGCGCCAATGGGTGGAGAATTTTTGTCGGCGACTTTGGGCGGCACGCTGGAGGTCGATGTGGAGTTCATCCACGCGCTGCATTCGCTCCTGCAAACGCCGGCGCGGATGACACCGCCCGAGGCGATGGGCGATGGTGGCGGTGCGTTCCTTGAATGATTCGCGCCGACGACGCGCGAGCCACGTGAGGCGTTCGCCGGTGGCAGCCAATGAATCGCTCAAGGTGACGGCGGTGGCGGTAATAATTTCCGCGGCGGCGCTGGGTGTGGCGGCGCGGGCGTCGGCCACGAAATCGCTGATGGTGAAATCAATTTCGTGTCCCACCGCCGACACCACCGGCACGCTTGAGGCGTGAATGGCGCGCGCTACGGCTTCTTCATTAAACGCCCATAAATCTTCGAGGCTGCCACCGCCACGCGTGACGAGAATCAAATCAAGCGGTTCCGTAGCATCCCAACGATTCAGTTGACCAATGGCGTTTGCAATCTCTTCCGCCGCGCCCTGCCCTTGCACGCGGCTGGCGGCGAGAATAATTTGCAGCGAAGGTTGGCGGCGGTGAATCACGTGCAACACATCGCGCAAGGCCGCCGCACTCAGCGAGGTGACGATGCCCATGCGTTGCGGGAAGCGCGGAAGTTCCTGTTTGGTTTCCGAATCGAAGAGCCCTTCGGCGTGCAGCTTGGCCTTGAGTTTTTCAAACTGCGCCTGCAACGCGCCCACGCCCTGCAGTTCCAGCGCGCGCACGATGAGTTGATATTGGCCGCGCTGCTCGTACACCGTGAGGTCGCCCTGCAACACCACCTTTTGACCGTCCTCCATCAACTCACGCTGCCCCACGCGCGTGCCGCGAAAGAGCACGCACGTCAACTGCGCACGAGCGTCCTTGATGGAAAAATACATATGCCCCGAAGCCTGCGCGCGGAGGTTTGAAATTTCGCCCTCCACCCAAACCTGGCCGATTTGATTTTCCAAAGCGCGCTTCACGCGCGTGGTTAAATCGGAAACGGTGAACACCTCGCGCGTTTCCTTTTCGGCAAATAACTCGCCGAAATCCCATTGGGATTGTGATGACTTAGACATTCAGTAAAAATGGGGCAAGGTGAACTTGCCCCTCCCGGGAGGGACGAGTTCCACCTCGCCCCTGATTTATAATTCAATTTTCTCCGCCACCTGCGCCACATCTTTGTCGCC
>JAPKDK010000268.1 GCA_028872645.1 Verrucomicrobiota bacterium | reverse complement strand
GCTTCATTTACGCCTTCGCCAAGTACGGCTGCCTCGTCGAGGAAGAGCACTAGGCTCAAACAACCCCAAAGTTAAATTCTCCAAATCCTAATTTGGTTATTGTGGAGATTTTGGGCTTGGTCATTTCCTGAATGGACCTTCTTTGTCCCACCTTTTCACTCACATTGACAGCGCGTGATTTTGCGCGGAGAGTGGAGAGGATTCCCGATGATTTTGCGGCAGCCCAGTCGAATTTTACATGTTGATGGCGACACCTTTTTTGCCAGTTGTGAGGTGGCGCTGGATGCATCGTTGTCGGGCCGCCCGGTGTGGGTGGGCGGCGGCCGACGTGGGGATGGGATTGTCATCGCCGCTAATCGCCAGGCGAAACGGTTTGGGATTCATACGGGCATGGCATGTTTCGAGGCGAAGCGCGCGTGCCCGCACGGGGTATTGGCGCGGCCGCAATATGATGAATATCGTCGACTCTCGAAGGCGATGTTTGAAATCATGGAGGACTACTCGCCCACTCTGGTGCCGATGTCCATCGACGAAGGCTTTCTCGATCTCACCACGATGGACCGGCACGTGTGGCGCACGGTGACGGCGGCGGATTATGTGAACGGCTTGCGCGCGCGGATTCAGGATGAGCTGCGGTTGCCGGTGTCGGCGGGGCTGGGGCGCAGTACGTGGATGGCAAAGCTGGCGACCAGCGCGGCCAAGCCGGGTTTTGTGGAAGTGCCGCCGGATTGCGAAAAAGAATTTCTAGCCGATCGGCACGTGAGTGAATTGGCAGGCGTGGGCAAGCGTCGCGAGCGTTCGCTGGCGGTGCTGGGCGCGCGGACGTTTGGCGATGTGGCGCGGCTGCCGTCCACGATGTTGAAACAAAAGTTCGGCATTTGGGGCCAGCAACTTTGGTTGTTCGCCAACGGGCATTGGAACGAGCCGCTGCTGCTGGAGGTGAAGGATCGCACGACGATTTCCAGCAGTACCACGCTGCCGTTTGACGAGCCGGATTATGAGGCGGCGCTGATTTTCGCGCTGAGCGAAAGCACACGGATGATTGGGCAACTACGGCGCGAGGGTTTGCAGGCGCGCGAGATGAGCTTGGTGATTCGCTTCACGGATTTCACCGAGAGCGGCGCGGGGCATCGGTTTGATCATCCACAATTTCTCAACTCCACCATCAACGCCGTTCTCGAGCAGCTCTTCGATGAAACGATGGCCGGTCACGCGGAACCGGTGCGGCAGATTCGCCTTAGTTTTTGCAACCTCAAACCACTGGACACACAGCCGACGCTGTGGGGCACCACCGACGCCGAACGCTGGGGCGCGTTGGATTCGGCGATGCAACGGCTCGAAAGTCAATGGGGCAGCGATGCCGTGCTCACCGGCTCGCAATACGCCCTGCGCCATCAAGACATCACGCACGCAAATCCGAAGTCGAAGTGTCCTTTCGTCCCCGCCCGCGAGATGGCGCAAAAGTTATGGGGTGAAAAGCTCGAGCGGCTGAGCCAGCATCATTCTTAGCCGAAAAACACTTTCTCCGCCGTGCGCCGCAAGAGCCATTGTTTGTCTTCGGCGGTCACGAAATTCAACTTGTCCCGCACCAGCGCAATGGAGGCGGCGTATGTATTTTCACCATCCAACTGGTACGGGCAATCGCTGGCCCACATGAGGCGGCGCGGGCCGAAGGCTTCGAAGAGGCGTTTGATTTTTTGAATCTGTTCGAGGTACGGCGGTTGCTTCGCGCCGAAGGCGTAGAAGGCGGAAATTTTTACGTGCACATTTTTGTGTTTTGCGAGGGCGCAGAGTTGGTTCAGTTCGGTTTCGTGCTGCGTGTCGATGCGTGCGCAGTGGTCGATGACGACGGTTGTGTCTGGAAAATTTTCGCACATCGGGCCGAGACCGGCGATGTGTTTTGGATTGATGAGCGGGCACATCGCGATGCGTTCCTTTGCGGCGATGCGCCACATGGTTTGCATGGCTTTCGGCTGGAGCCAGTCGTCATTGTTATTGGGCAGGATGCGATAGCCGGTGATGCCGAGCTGGCGGTTGGCGATCATGCGGGCGGGGATGCGGTCCAGCGCGGGATCCATCGCGCCGACGATGGCGAATATGCCGGGGAATTTTTTGGCGGCGTGGACGTAGTAGTCGTTGTTGTAGCCGTGATAGGGCCCGTGTGAAATAAGGACGTGCCGCGTGACCTCTTCGGTTTTGCCAAGCTCGATGAGGGTTTCGGGTGTGAAACTGAGCGGCTTTAGATCGGCGACGGTTTTGCCGAGGGCGAGGGGAAAGTGTTGGACGTCTGGGGTCCAAATATGGCTGTGGGCATCAATGTAACCTCGGCTTGAACTTCCGGGCGTGGCGCAGCCAGCGAGTGCGGCGGCGGAGAGAGTGATGGCTTCGCGACGGGTCATGCCGTGATTAAATGGAAAAAGTCAGAAGTGGAAAGTTAAAAATCAAATGTGTTTGATTAGCGCGAGGCGGGAAGACCAGGGTTCGGCCTGTTATTTCTCCAAATATTCGCGGGCGATGCCGTGACTGCGCCGCCAGAGCCAGAGTGTTTGTGCGATGCCGCCCAGCGTCATTGCGCACACCGCCGCATTCAGGCCGGGTATGCTTTGGTTTTTAACGGCAAAAAACAGGAAGCCAAACAGTGTGACGATGTAAAACACCACCGCTTCCGTCACTGCTCCGCTGCGTTTGTGATGGATGAGCAGGCCCTCAAAATAACAACACCACGTGGTGACTGGCGGCATCAACACCGCAAACCACAACGCCGATTTGCCGAGCCCGGCCAGTTCCGGTCGCAGTCCGATGAAGCGTTCAAACCAAATATCAATCAGCGGCGTGGTGCACAGCACCAACAACGGCACACTCAGTGTGAGGCTCAGCCACACTGTGAATCGTCGCAACTTGAGCAGGCCATTGGGGCGATCGAGCAGTGCCACCACCACTTCGGTGTATGCAATTCCGGCGGAACGCAGCATGAAGATGAGGCTGTTCACCGTGGGCCACACCGCTAGCGTGAGCATCGGCACATCCATCCGGCTCATCGCACCGGTGAGCATCGGTTGGCCCAGCAACCCAATGGTGGGCGCGAAGGCGATTGGCAAATAAAACAAGATCACTTCCCGCTGAGTAATGGCCGGCCCCTTTGCCTCGCGCAATGGGCCAGTGATCACCGCCTGTACTTTCCAGTGAATATACGCCGCCTCCGCCAACACTCCCGCCGCCACCGCCGCCGTGGCCACCACGATGCCGGCGATGTCGTGCAACATAAACCCGATGGCAAGGACAATCACATCCGCAAACAATCGCATTGCCGTGCCCCAGCCCACGGCGCCGGATTGACCAAAGCGAATGAGTACGCCTTGGTTGAACCGCCGATGCGCGATGGCCCACGTCCACGGCGTCATGATTTGCAGGCCTATGCGGCCGGGCTCGATGATGTCTTCCGGCGCGCCGATGATGGTTCGCGCAACAAAATCATATAGCGGGGTAAACGCAATCGCCACGTGCCCCAACGTGAGTACCACGCTCATCCACGTCATCATCCGCCACATTTTTTTGTATGCCCGTGAGTTGCGGCTCAGCGCTGTGGACGCAGTGAGGAGCATGATGATGGGCGACTCGATCACCAGTGCCAGTGGAAATACAATGCCACTGTACGCCGCCATGTGCACATCCGGATCGGCCAAACGCGCCACCACCGCGCTGAGCAGCGGCAGCTCGGCACCCATGAGGAGCCAGCTGGCGGCCAGGGGCAGCCATGTGCGAAAGATCAGGGCTTGATCGAGAGGTTTACCGGAGTCCACGCGGGTTTTGAAAAATTACTTGGCAGGCGCGCGGCCGGTGTGTTGGGCGTTTTGCCCACGCATGGGCCACGGGCTTTT
>JAPKDK010000027.1 GCA_028872645.1 Verrucomicrobiota bacterium | reverse complement strand
GGTCGACTCAAACCAACTCCCCAATCACCCGACCACTCGGCAGATACGGGAACGGCCGGCCCAGCAAATCGTGGAACACCTCATCCGCCGGCACGCCCATTTGGCGATACATCGTGGCGAGGATGTCGTTGAACGGCGTCGGCCGGTCCTTGGGCACGTCGCCCGCCTTGGTGCTGGAGCCGACCACCACGCCGCGCTTGAGCCCGCCGCCGGCCAGCATCACCGAGCACACCTGATTCCAATGGTCGCGCCCGCCGTCCTTGTTGATTTTCGGTGTGCGGCCAAACTCGCCGTACACCGCCACCAACGTGGTGTCGAGCAGCCCGCGCTCGTCAAGGTCATCGAGTAGCGCACTGATGGCCCGGTCGGTCGGCGGCAGCAGCTTGTTTTTCATCACGTCAAAAATTCGCTGATGATTGTCCCAGTCCTGCCCGGTCTTTTGGTTGAGATTAAAATTCACCAACGTGTACGGCACGCCCGCCTCCGCCAGCCGCCGCGCGAGTAAAGTCTGTTGCCCCCACGGGTGCTTGCCGTATCGCTCGCGCACCTTCAACGGCTCACGGCTCAAGTCAAACGCCCCGCCCGCCTTGCCGCCCGCAAGCATTTCCGCCGCGCGCTGGCTGTACGTGTCCAAGCCATCCGCCACGCCCGCCAATTCGTCCACGCCGCGCAACAACGCCAGCCGGTCCACCAGCCGCCGCGTATCCAGCCCGGCGTTCAGCATTAAATTCGGCGGCCCGTTGAACGGCTGCGTCAGGCTACCCGAGGGCATACCCGAATCCATTGGCTCGAACGCCTTGCCCAGTTGCCCCGCCGTGCCGTAATGCACCCGCACGCCGAGCTGACCCGACTGCGGCACCGTCACGTACCCCGGCAGCCCCGACCCACGCGCGCCGTATTTTTTCGCCACCACCGCGCCCATCGATGGATGCACGAGGTTGACGTCGTTGGTGGTCGTGTTCGCGCCCTTCAGCGTCCAGCCCGTCAACGTCATGTGAATGGCCGTCTCGTGGCTCGGCGAATCGACAAACGCGCCGCGAATCAAATTGAACTTGTGCATCCGTTTCGCCAGCAACGGCAGATGCTCCGCCAACCGCACCCCCGGCACGCTCGTGCGGATGTCGCCAAACTCACTCTTGTAAGCCGACGGCGCCTCGGGCTTCGGGTCAAAACTCTCGTAATGCGACAGCCCGCCTTGAAGGAAAATCACAATCACCTGCTTCGCCGGCGCATCCCCCTTCGCCCGCGCCCGCAACAACCCCGGCCACATCATCGCCCCCGCCAAGGCCCCGCCCCCAGCAATCCACTCCCGTCGCGTCATCGCCGAAATGTGTTCCCGCTCATTCATCGTACTCACATTATAAGACGAACAGCGGGGGAGGCCGAATTCAAAATAGAAAAGCCAAAACTAGATTTAACTTTCGACTTTTGCCTTTTCACTTCACGCTTTCCCGATGCGCATCCCAATTCTGCTTTTTTTAGCAATCACCTTCCAATCCTTCGCCGCCGACAAAATTTTCCGCGCCGGCGCGGCCGCCAGCAATGTCACTCCGTGGCTGGGCGTCTCCATGCCCGGCGGCTTCACCGACCGTCGGGCCACCAAAATTCACGACGAGCTGCACGCCCGCTGCCTCGTGCTCGATGACGGCAAAACCAAGCTCGCCATCGTCGTCGTCGACAATTGCATTCTGCCGCGCGATGTACTCGACCGTGCCAAGTCAATGGCACAAAAAGCCACCGGCATTCCCGCCGCGCACGTGCTCATCTCCGCCACCCACTGCCACTCCGGCCCCGCCGCCATGGACATCGCCATGTGCAAGGCCGACCCCGAGTACCAAGCCTTTCTCGCCCGCCGCATTGCCGATGGCATCCAGCGCGCTCACGCCAATCTCGCGCCCGCCAAGATAGGCTGGGGCTGGGGCGAGTTGCCTTCCGAGGTTTTCAACCGCCGCTGGCACATGAAGGAAGGCGGCATCGCCGAAAACCCCTTCGGCAACAAAAACGACAAGGTGCGGATGAACCCGCCGCGCCGTAGCCCGTTGCTCGCGCGCCCCTCCGGCCCCACAGATACACAAGTGTCCGTGCTCTCCGTGCTCCACGCCGATGGCAGGCCGCTCACACTGCTGGCCAATTACTCGCTCCACTACGTCGGCGGCACCGGCGCGGGCACCATCTCCGCCGATTACTTTGGCGTGTTCGCCGACCGCATCCAGCAACTGCTCAAGGCCGACCGCCAACAACCGCCCTTCGTCGGCATGCTTTCCAACGGCACCAGCGGCGACATCAACAACATCAATTTCCAGGGCCCCGGCAAGCGCCAACCGCTCTACGGCCAAATCAATTTCGTCGCCCATAAGCTCGCCGACGAAGTCCTACGCGTGCAGAAAAAAATCCAGCACCACGACTGGCTCGAACTCAAGGCCGTGCAAAAAAACGTCCCCCTCGGCGTGCGCCGCCCCAACCCCGGCGAAATCGCCCGCGCCAAAAATATGCTCCGAGACGCCAAGGACTCCAAACGTCTGAGCCGCTTCGAGGTGTACGCGCAGGAAACCCTGAACCTCGCCGAATACCCCGCACGCATGCCCATCCCACTACAGGCACTGCACCTCGGCGAGTTGCGCATCTGCGCCATCCCGTGTGAACCCTTCGCCGAGGTCGGCCTCGCCCTGAAAAAACGCCGCAAGGACACCTTCGTTATCGGCCTCGCCAACGGTTATTACGGCTACCTCCCCACCGCCCGCCAAATGACCCTCGGCGGCTACGAGACGTGGCGCAGCAGCTGGAGCTTTCTAGAAATCGACTCCGCCAAGCGAGTCATCGACACGCTGGAAAATTTGATGAAATGAGTGTGGAAACCATCCCTCAAATCCAAAAACTATTTTAGGAAAACAGCCACTTGGCCCTATGGCGAAGACGTCACGGAATTGCAGGGAGGTAAAATGAGTGCTGACAAAATCGCCGCCTTCGAGCAAAACCCCTTCTTCGAGCCCGCCCTGCAACTGCGCCAATGGGACGACCAAGCCAAGGCCCCTGAAAAGACCACTCCCGAATTGGAGCATTATCTGTCATTGGTCAAAGGCACGCTTGTTTCGTCTCCCGCCAGCCAATAAACTTCCCGAATGAATAATTTCCCCAGTCTCTTCGTGGGTCTGATAGCCATGTCCGCGTTTCTGATTGAGGGCGAGGGAGCAGTCCCGCCACCTCAGCCCAATTTCATTCTCATTATGGCTGACAACTTGGGCTATGGAGACATCGGCTCTTTCGCCAGTAAACTGCATCGCACGCCCAACCTCGATCGGATGGCGCGCGAGGGTCGGCGGCTCACCAGCTTTTACAGCGCCAGCGGCGTGTGCACGCCCAGCCGCGCGGCCTTGATGACCGGCAGCTATCCGCGCCGAGTGGGGCTGGCCTGGACGCCGGAGGATGGCCACGTGCTGCGACCGGTGTCGCCCAATGGATTGCACCCAAATGAAATCACCCTCGCCGAGGTTTTGAAAAAAGCAGGCTACGCCACCGCGTGCATTGGCAAATGGCACCTCGGCGATCAACCGGAGTTTCTGCCCACGCGGCAGGGGTTCGATTATTTTTTGGGCCTGCCATACAGCGATGACATGACGCACGCCACCGGACAGCGCATCGGAGAACGCCTGCGCGGCAAGCAATGGCCGCTATTGCCATGGATGGAAAATGAAAAAGTCATCGAGTCGCCGGCTGACCGAAATCAAATGACCCAACGCGAAACCGCCGCCGCGCTGAAATTCATTGCGGCGAACAAGGCCAAACCATTTTTTTTGTATCTCCCGCACAACATGCCCGGCAGTTCGCGCCAGCCATTTTCCAGTAAAGCCTTTCGCGGCAAATCAAAAAACGGCGCGTGGGGCGATGCGGTGGAGGAACTCGATTGGGCCGCCGGCGAAATTTTCAAGGCGCTCAAGAAACACAAAATCGACGAGCGCACGCTCGTCATTTGGACCAGTGACAACGGCGCGCCCCGTCGTAACCCGCCCCAAGGCAGCAACGGCCCACTGGGCGGTTGGGGTTACACCACCGCCGAGGGCGGAATGCGCGTGCCGGCGATTGTGCATTGGCCGGGAATTATTCCGGCGAACAGCGCCAGTGATGAGTTGGGTTCGCTGATGGATTTGCTGCCCACTTTCGCCAAGCTCGCCGGGGCCAAACTGCCCGAACGCACCCTCGACGGCAAAAATATTTGGAGCACTTGGAGCCCCGCGAACGCGAAATCACCCCACAAATATTTTTTCTATTACCACACGAAGCACCTCGAAGCCGTGCGCGATGGGCACTGGAAACTGGTGCTGCCTTCCAAGCGCAATCCAAAGCCAATGCTGTTTGATTTGAAAACCGATGCGGCGGAACAACACAACGTGGCGGCACAATACGCAGACGTGGTGAAACGATTGCACACCGCCGCTGAGCGCGCCCGGATGGATTTAGGCGATGGTGAACGAAAAGGAGCCAACGTGCGGGCGGTGGGACGAGCCAAAAAGCCAACGCCGCGACTGAGGTAGCGCGTGCTCTCCGAGCGTGCCACGGCGGTTTCCGAGAAACCGCCCTACCCGTTTACTTCGCCTCCAACCGATAAATGTTCCCCTGAAATCCCAGCAAATACTGCTCGCCGGCGTTGTCCTCGGCAAAGCTCGCGATGAGGCGGATGGGGTTAGGGCCGATCACTTGGCTGTACTCAGTCACCTTGCCGGCGCGTTGTTTGAACGCCCACACCGAGCCGCTTTTGTAATCGCCGTACACGTATGCGCCGCGCAGCGCGGGAATCTTTTTGCCGCGATACACGTAGCCGCCGGTGATGCTCAAACCGGGGCTGTGCTTGTTGAAAACTGACTTCTTGGCGTGGGTCGCGATGTGCGGATACTCAATCACGGGGTCGATGGCGCGATCGGAATTCTTGTGTTTGGTGGTCAACAAGCCGCCTTTTTTGCTGGGGCTCTCATGAAACCCCTCGCGCGTGCGCCAGCCGTAGTTGCCGCCCTTCACGATGAGATTCACCTCTTCCCAAAAATCCTGGCCCACATCGCCCGCCCACAGCTCGCCGGTGGCGCGGTCAAAACTCATGCGCCAAACATTGCGCAAACCATACGCCCAAATCTCGCCGCGCGCGCCCTTGCGGTTCACGAAAGGATTATCGCGCGGGATGCCGTAACGCCGCGCGGTGGTCGGCGCGTCCACGTCGATGCGCAAAATCGTGCCGCGCAGCGTAGCAAGGTTTTGCGCGTTGTCTTGCGGATCCTCGCGGCTGCCGCCGTCGCCATGGGTGATGTACAGCTTGCCGTCCGGACCGAAAAGGATGCAGCCACCATCGTGATTCCAAAACGGCCGTTGAATGGTCAGCAGCACGCGCTCGGTGGCGAGGTCGATGGTGCCGCCCTTGCCCAAGCGAAACTCGCTCACCACACTGCGCTGCGGTTTGTGCGCGGAATAGAAGGTGTAAAATTTTCCGTTCTTCGCAAACTGCGGATGAAACGCCATGCCGAGCAAACCCTCCTCGTCTTTCACGTAAGGCTTGCGCGCTTCGATGTTGAAAAAAAGTTGAGTGGATTTGCCCGAAGCATTGCGCGGCAGAATATAAACCTTGCCGCGTTGCTCCAGCAAAAACATCCGGCCATCGGGCAACTGCTCCATCCACAGCGGTCGCTTAAATTTCAGGTTCGGAAACGCGTTCACCAGCTTGAGCTTCGGAATCTCAGCGGCCACGTTGCCAACAATCGCCAGCGCAAAAAGCGCCGACACCAATCGGGTGAAGGAAGCAAGGGATTTCATCACCGCGATTCTGACGGATGCGGCGCGGTTGTCAATCCCGCGCCACGCGCCAAAGCGTACCGATCAACTCGCCCGTACCGGCCACCAACACCGGCAGCCCAATCGGCCACGGCCCGGCCAACAACAACGCCCCGCCCACCAAAACCAAGCCGGCAGGCACCAAAGGAAACAACATCGCGTTCTTCATCATTGGGATAGGATAACGAACAGGTGGGACATCCGGAGTCCCATTGTCAATTTTCATTTCCCATTTGCGCTCGGGGCTGCTTGGGGTTAGTTTAATCGGAATGAAAGTATTCCTCTTCCTGTTGATGGCTACGGCACTGCAAGCCGCCGAGCCGCGGTTTCAGTTTCGCAGTTTTATTCAAAATGACGGCACGTTAATGAACGTGAAACTCGACACCACCACCGGCCAAACCTGGCGCCACGAACACACGCTCACCAACCGCCGCGACACCACCCTCGCCGGCAAAGCCACCGAGCGAAAGCTGGCCGAAGTAGTGCATCCAAAAATTGATAATCTTGAAGGATATCTTCTATCGGAAACTCTCGCAGTGATAAACGCTTTGAATAAATTCGCAATGGGAAAGGACGTCGTTCCTTTAGTGTTTCGTGCCCCAGCCGCTGTTCAAAACCGCAATGCCCCCAACAACACGCATCAACTCGTCCCGCCAGCGCGGCAATTTGGTCCTGGGCCGGTGGGGGTCGACCCAAACACAGGCCGCCCCTTCCCCCAACCGGGCCAATTTCCCAGACGCAATCCATTGCCTGGAGTTGGCCTTCCTGGAGTAGGAAATGGCGGGGGATTACCCGGAGCCGCAGGGGGTAGGTTTAATGTGGATCCCGTGACCGGCCTTCCCTTGGGCCCGAGTCTCCCACCTGCGCAGCCCCTCGTTGGCCGTCGCCATCGCGCCTGGATCGATGCCGATTTGGTTCGCATCCGAAATTGGGATGGAATCTTTCAAAAGGTTTCTACCCTCGATTTAATCACCGAGGTGCTCAACGCCCTCGATGCCCCGTTACGTTGTGTGATTGATGAGAACATCGTTTACCTCATCCCCGAAGGCGCCACACTCACCACGCGCGATGGCAAAACCAATAAGCCGAAGTTTGAAGATCGGTGGGTGGAAATCAAGACGGCCAAGGAGAAATGACGCGCCCTCGTGCTTCCGGCAAGATACCGGCAGCACGAAATCACTGCGAACAAGTCGGCGTTGCTTGCGCGTCTTCACGATGGTTCATTGGCCGCGCAGGAATTTATTTTGAGCGACTGGAATATTCAATCACGCGGGCATCAATGCCATTTGTGCGAGCAGGCTTTTGAGGATGGCGCGGGTTATCACACGGTGTTGGCCCACGAGAATCACGAGTACTTGCGGCGCGATATTTGCCACGCATGTTGGGAGCAACAAGGCGAGGGCGCGGCGGAGCGCAAGGGTTTCATCTCTCATTGGCAAGGCACATACGAGGCGCCGCCCGAAGCACCGCCCGATGCTATCCAAAAAGCTACTGCCGAAAGTTTGCTGCGCAAGTTGCTGGAAACCGGCGACGCGCGCTGGCGCGAGGCGAGCTACATTCTCGCGGTGATGCTCGAACGCAAACGGATTCTCAAAGTGAAGGAACAATTGCGCGAGGAAAGCGGGCGCGTGTTTGTTTATGAACAACCGAAGTCCGGCGATCTGTTTACCATCCCCGACCCGGATTTAAAAATGGAGGAATTGGAGCAGGTGCAAATTGAAGTAGCCGCGCTGTTGGAGCACGGCTTGCCGGTAGAAGGCGAGGCATGGCCGCCTTTGCCCGTGGAGCCGGAATTGGAATCCACTGAAGCCTCCGAAACAGAAGAGGCTGAAACCGCCGCGTGACGCATGGCCGGCCGGGGTTCATTTCAAAAACGGTTGGGGTACACCTTCAAAGACCCCGCGCTGCTGGAGCTGGCGCTGACGCATCCTTCGGTGAGCCACGAAAAAAGTGAGTCACTCCAAAACAATCAACGGCTGGAATTTCTCGGCGATGCCGTGCTGCAATTGGTGATTAGCGCGGAGCTGTTTCGCCAATTTCCCGCGCGTGACGAGGGCACGCTATCCAAGGCGCGCGCGCGGTTGGTCAACAAAGAAGCGCTGGCCGAGCAGGCGTTGGCCGTGAAGATCGGCCCCGAACTGGTGGTCAGCCGCGGCGAGGAAAAGAGCGGCGGCCGCGAACGCCCCGCCGCCTTGGCCGATGCGTTTGAGGCGGTGGTGGGCGCGATTTATCTCGATGGCGGATTCACGAAAGTGAAAAAATTCATCCACGCGCAGTTCGCCGAAGCCTTCAAAGGCGCGGACGCCGGCCGCCACGTGGGCAATCCGAAAGGCGAGTTGCAGGAAATTTTACAGGGCAAAAATGCAGTCGCGCCCGAATATCGCTTGCTCGATTCGCAAGGGCCGGATCACGACCGCTTCTTCGAATGCTCCGTGCGGCATTGCGGCAACGAGCTGGCGCGCGGCACCGGCAAAAGTAAAAAATCCGCTGAAACCGCCGCCGCCACCAACGCCATCGCCGCCCTTCACGGAGGCTAGGGACGCATGGCGCGCGTTCATGGACATACACAGTATGTCCCTACCAAAGGTACCCCCGTGAACCCTTTGAAATTGACCCGTGCTATCTGACGCGATAGATTCCCGCAACATTTTTGATATGGCGAACGACACAATACAAAACAACTACTTGGTCCCCCACGTGGTGGAACAAACCAGCCGCGGCGAGCGCGGGTACGACATTTACTCCCGGCTGCTGGTGGATCGCATCATCTTTCTGGGCACGGGCATTGATGACAACGTCTCCAACGCGGTCATCGCGCAGATGCTTTTTCTGCAAATGACCGATCCAAAAAAGGACATCCACGTGTACATCAACTCCCCCGGCGGCCACGTCACCGCCGGCCTCGCAATTTATGATACGATGCAATTCCTCACGTGCGACGTGAACACTTACTGTATCGGCCAAGCCGCGAGTATGGGCGCGGTGCTGCTCGCCGGCGGCACCAAGGGCAAACGCTTCGCGCTGCCGAACGCGAACATTATGATTCACCAAGTGCTCGGCGGCGCACAAGGGCAGGCAACGGATATGGAAATTCAGGTCAAGCACATGCTTGTCCTCAAGAAAACCCTCACTAACATTCTCTCCAAACACACCGGCAAATCCTACGAAGAAGTTTTCGAAGCCTGCGAGCGCGACAACTTCCTCAGCGCCAATGAGGCAAAAGGTTTTGGGCTCGTGGACGAAGTGGTTGCTTCCCGCAAAGACGTGCCCTCGATGCCGGATAAATCTTCCATTAACGACAAATAACTATGGCCCGACGCCAAATCACCTTGTGCAGTTTCTGCGGCAAAAGCCACGCGGAAGTCCGCAAACTGGTGTCCGGCCCCGGCGTGTACATTTGCGACAACTGCGTTGAAACCTTCAAGACCGTTCTCGACAAAGAGCTGGCCAACGAAAAACCGCAACCCGCGCCCCAGCTCAACATCCTGCAACCGGCGGAAATTAAAGCCGAGCTGGACCGCCATTGCATTGGGCAGGATGAGGCCAAGAAGACACTGGCCGTCGCGGTGCACAATCATTACAAGCGCATCCTGCACGAAGCCGAGGGGACGAAAGAGGCCGACTGCCCGCACGCAGAAGTGGAGATTGAGAAAACCAACATCATGCTCATCGGCTCCACCGGCACGGGCAAGACGCTGCTCGCGCGCACGCTCGCGGGCATCCTCGACGTGCCCTTTGCCATCGCCGACGCCACCACCCTCACCGAGGCGGGTTATGTTGGCGAGGATGTGGAGAATATTATTCTGCGCCTCTTGCAAGCCGCGGACTTCGATGTGAAGCGCGCGGAGATGGGCATCATTTACATCGACGAAATCGACAAAATCACACGCCGCACCGAGAACGTTTCCATCACCCGCGATGTCTCCGGCGAGGGGGTGCAACAAGCGCTCCTAAAAATTCTCGAGGGCACCGTGTGCAACGTGCCCCCGCAAGGCGGCCGCAAACATCCGCAGCAGGAATACATCCGCGTGGACACCCGCAACGTACTCTTCCTCTGCGGCGGCGCGTTTGTGGGTCTCGACAAAACCATCCAACGGCGGCTCGGCAATCACGTGCTTGGCTTTGGCGCAATGGAAGAACAAGCCGAAGCCGTGGCCGATGGGCGCGAGGCGGTCAAACACGTGGAGCCTGAAGATTTGTTGAAGTTCGGTTTCATCCCCGAATTTATCGGGCGCCTCCCAATGATTTCCGTGCTGGAAGAATTGACCGAGAATCAGCTCGTGGAAATTCTTTCCGACACCAAAAGCGCGCTCATCAAGCAATACCAAAAACTGCTGTGGCTCGAAGGCGTGGATTTGGAATTCACGCGCAATGCGCTGCACGAGCTTGCCGCGCAAGCCATTAAAAAAGGCACCGGGGCGCGCGCGCTGCGCGGGCTGCTCGAGCGCTTGATGCTCGATCTCATGTACGAGATTCCCGGCAGCAACGACATCGAGGGCATCAAAATCACCCGCGGCGCGGTGCAGGGCAAGTCCAAGCCGGTCATCCGCCGCAAACCCAAACAGGCCGCCGCCTGATTTTCCCGCTGCCGCCCAACCGGGCGCAGTAGGTTTTTGTATGTCTAAATCCACGTCCATTGAAAATCAAGTTGCCAGCCACGTGCGCGCGTTGCCGCCTTCGGGCATTCGTGAATTTTTCGAGCTGGTGCAGGGGCGGCCGGAAGTCATTTCGCTGGGCGTGGGTGAGCCGGATTTCACCACGCCGTGGCACATTCGCGAGGCCGCCATCTTCGCGCTCGAACGCGGCAAAACCAGTTACACCTCCAATCTCGGTTTGCTGAAACTCCGCGAAGCCATCAGCCACTACGTGGCCCAACACTTTGGCCCGACGTACCATCCCGAGCAGGAAATCCTCGTCACCGTCGGCGTCAGCGAAGCGCTCGACCTCGCCCTGCGCGCAATCATCAATCCCGGCGACGAGGTGATTTATCACGAGCCGTGTTACGTGAGCTATTCGCCCAGCATCGCACTCACCCACGGCGTGCCGGTTCCGGTTGCGTGTCGGGCTGAGGAAAAATTCAGTGTCACCGCCGCTGCTATCGATGCAGCCATCACGGACAATAGCCGCGTGTTGATGCTCAACTTTCCCACTAATCCGACCGGCGGCACGATGACGCGCCCCGAACTGCAAGCCATCGCCAACATCGCCGTGAAGCACGACCTCATCGTGATCACCGATGAAATTTATGCCGAGCTCACCTTCGAGGGCGAACACACCAGCATCGCCGACTTGCCCGGTTTGCGCGAGCGCACGATTTTTCTGCACGGCTTTTCCAAAGCCTACGCAATGACTGGTTTCCGCATCGGCTACGCCTGCGGGCCTGCCGAATTGGTGAGCGCGATGACCCGCATTCATCAATACTCGATGCTGTGCGCCAGCCTCCCCAGCCAGGAAGCCGCGTTGGAAGCGCTGCGCAATGGCGCCGCGCCGATGGCCGAAATGCGCGAGGCTTATCGCCAACGCCGCAATGTGATGGTGAGCGCGCTCAACGCGATGGGGCTGAAATGCCATTTGCCGCGCGGCTCGTTTTACGCCTTCCCCAGCGTGCAATACACGGGGTTGGACTCGAAGACCTTTGCCTCAAAATTGTTGGAGGCTGAAAACGTGGCCGCCGTTCCGGGTAATGCCTTTGGCGAAAGCGGCGAGGGCTTTCTGCGCTGTTGCTTCGCCGCCGGTTTGGAACAAATCGAAATCGCAATGGAACGAATGGCGCGATTCGTCACAAACACGAAAAAGGGCTGAGTTTCCTCAGCCCTCCTTCATCAATTTCTTTGATCTTTAGCGAAGCAGTTGCTTCTCCAGGTAATGAACCGTCTGGCGCACATTGGCGTCGATCTCCATTCGGTCTTTCACCAACCGGCACGCGTGCAGCACGGTGCCGTGGTCGCGACCGCCGAAGGCTTCGCCAATGGCGCTGAGCGAGTGCTCGGTGAGTTGGCGCGAAAGGTACATCGCAATCTGGCGCGGGAACGCAATGTTCTCCGGGCGGCGTTTGCTGGTCATGTCGGCCATGCGCAGGTCGAATTTCTCGGTCACCTTTTTCTGGATGACTTCCATCGTGATGGTGTGTCGACCTTCTTCCTGCAGGATTTCGCGCAGCAGATTTTCCACCACATCGTGGGTGAGCTCCTTGCCGGTGAGATGGGCGTAAGACGCCACGCGAATCAGCGCGCCTTCGAGGCGGCGGATGTTGGTGCGAATGCGATTGGCGAGGAAGGTCAATACGTCCTCGGGAATTTCCACGCCCATGCTCTTCACTTTATTGCGCAAAATGGCGAGGCGGGTTTCCACATCGGGCGGCTGGAGGTCGGTGACCAAGCCCCACTCGAAACGGCTCACAAGGCGATGTTCTAGATTTTTGATTTCACTGGCCGGCCGATCGCAAGTGAGCACGAGCTGTTTGTGGGCCTCGTGCAGCGCATTGAAGGTATGAAAAAATTCCTCCTGAATGCGCTCCTTGCCGGCGAGGAACTGAATGTCATCAATCAACAGCACATCGGTTTGCCGGTATTTTTTACGGAACTTCACCAGTTGGTTTTCCTGAATGGCGGCGATGTATTCGTTTGTGAATTTTTCGGAGGACACATAAGACACCTTAGCCGCTTTTTTTGAGCCGACCACATGCTGGCCGATGGCGTGCAACAAGTGCGTCTTGCCAAGGCCGGTGCCTCCGTAAAGGAAGAGCGGGTTGTACGCCTTGCCCGGCTGCTGCGCCACCGCCATCGCGGCGGCGTGGGCGAAGCTGTTATTGTTGCCCACCACGAAGGTTTCAAACGTGTTGCGCGGGTTGAACAGCAGGTCACCATCGGTTGCCTTACGTGCGACAGGCTTCCGATTTTTGGCCGGCTTGGTCGGCGAGGGTGCGGCGCTATTGCCGGCGGCGGCCACTTTGAATTTGATGTTGAGTTTGCGCCCACTCGCTTGGGCGAGGGCATCCTGCAGCAGCTCAAGATAGTTATCCTTCAACCACACCTCCGAGAACTCATTGGGCACCTCGAGGGTGATGGAAGATTGGTTGAGGCAAACCGGTTGCACCGAGGAGAACCACAAATTGTAGGTCTCGGTGTTAAGCAGGGTACGGATTTGCTTGGTGGTTTTGGTCCAGATTTTTTCGACAGTTGCCGGCATCATTTTATGTTTCGTCGCTAAATGTTAAAATTAAAATGTTCATTCACAGTGCCAACACATTGTCGACTTGGGCCCAAAGGCCCGGTTGGGTTGCCCTTGCGGGCGGGTGACAAATCACCCTTTGTGTCTCGCTCCATCTCTCGACACCCCATCCCGGCAAGAAGCATTGCTGCTTGGTTTACTGGGACGCGGCGCAATGTGTATGCGATAGACACATCGGTTACCACGCCAAGCTATTAACTTTTGTTCACGCCTTGTTCACACACCGCCTTCGGGCTTGACAAAGCAAAAGGCAATGCGTCGTTAACGAATGAGTTTGGTATAAAAATACGCATTATAAAAACTTAGGTTGGCACCTGACTGCAATGAAGACGCGCCGGAAGATTTACACCGCTTCGTCACCGGTCTCCCCGGTGCGGATGCGAATGGCGCTTTCCACGTTGGACACAAAAATCTTCCCGTCGCCGATCTTGCCGGTGCACGCAGCCGATTGGATGGCTTGCACGGCGTTATCCGCCTGGCCATCGGGCACTACGAGTTCCAGCTTCAGCTTGGGAAGAAAGTCCACCGTATACTCACTACCGCGGTAAATCTCCGTGTGGCCTTTTTGCCGACCGAAGCCTTTCACTTCGGCCACGGTCATGCCCACAATCCCCAACTCCGTCAAAGCCGCTTTCACGTCTTCGAGTTTAAAGGGTTTGATGATGGCATCGATGCGCTTCATTTTGTACAGGTTGCTGGGGTGATAATAGCAACTCGCGCGAGGCTGTAAACTCGAATCGTTTTTTTTTGTAAAATATATTTTCAACTTTTTGTTAGATTTGAATTTTACATCTTCAAAAGCACCCTCGACCCGCTCCGCCGACGGCGCGTACTCTCCCCGCCGATGGGTTCGTTTTACCGCCATTGCCTTCGCCCTCTGCTGTTTTTGCAGGATTCGGAGGCCGTGCACGATCGTGTTTTACGGGGGCTTTCCGTATCTGCACGATTGCCCGCGCTGCCGCTGCTCACTGATGCTGTTTATGGCGCGCCGGATTTGCCAGTCAATTTCGATGGGCTGAAATTCCCAAACCCCGTCGGGCTCGCCGCCGGGATGGACAAAGCCGCCGCCGCCGTGCCGATGTGGGAACGGCTGGGATTCGGCTTTGCCGAACTGGGCGGCGTGACGCGCCATGCGCAAACAGGCAATGACACACCTCGAATGTTTCGCGCCGTGGGCGACCGCGCGCTGGTCAATCGGATGGGGTTCAACAATCCCGGCGCCGAAGTGATGGCCGAATCCCTGCGCGGCTGGCGCGCGCGCGGGCAATGGCCGAGTCATCCCATTGGCATCAACCTCGGCAAATCAAAAGTCACGCCGCTGGAAGAAGCGGCGGGGGATTATGCGTTTTCGTTTGGCGCGCTGCAGGGGTTAGCGGATTTTTTTGTGGTCAACGTCAGCTCGCCCAACACGCCCAACCTGCGCGAGCTGCAGGATAAAAGTGCGCTGGATGAAATTTTGAAAACCCTGCGCGCGGTGAATGCCGACGTGCCGCTCTTGATAAAAATTGCGCCCGACCTCAGCACTAAAGCCATCGACGATGTGCTCGACCTCGCCACCACCCATTCCCTCGCCGGCATTGTGGCGACCAACACCACCATCGAGCGCCCAACTCCAAGCGATGCGCAGTGTCAAAAAATCTACGCCGAAACGGGCGGCTTGAGCGGTTCCCCCTTGCGCCAGCGCAGCACGGAAATCATCTCACACATTTACAAGCACACAAACGGCAAGCTCCCCATCATCGGCGTGGGCGGAATTTTCACGGCGGCCGACGCGTGGGAAAAAATCACCGCCGGTGCCAGCCTCGTGCAAGTGTACACCGCCCTCGTCTACGAAGGTCCCTCCATCGCGGCCGACATCGTGCGCGGACTAAAAGCGCGAATGGAGAAAGAGGGGGTGCGGTCGTTGGATGATTTAGTGGGGATGGGTTGAACCACAAAGACGCCAAGAAACCATTTCCAAAACTTGAGGTTTTTTCGCCTTGGCAGTTCAATCTCTGGCCGCCCGCACCAAATCCATAATCCGCGCACTCGTTTCCTCAGGCGTTTCGCCGGCGTTGTTTATTATAGTGGCACCCTTGGCCACCTTCAGCGGCGAGGCGGCACGGGTGCTATCGCGCTCATCGCGGGCGGCGAGATTGTCTTGCACGCCATCAGCATCGCGGCGGGCTTGGCGCACGGCGGCGGCAGCGTCCATATAAAATTTGTGCGGCGTCTCGGGGAAAATGTTGGACCCAATATCGCGGCCTTCCATTACGAGATTGCCAAACTGCACGCACGACCGCTGGCGTTCCTTCATCCAATCGCGCACAAACGACACGGCGGCCACATGACTCACGGCGGCACTGGTTTCTTTCGTGCGAATTTCTGTTTCCGGAAAATAACCGTCCACCTCCAGCCAAATGCTGCCTTCGCAGTTCACCAGCCCGGCCGGCCAATCGTGACAAAGCGCGGCTATGGCCTCGGCGTCAGTGGTGTCCACGCCCTGCCGCAGGGCGTGCCACGCGAGGGTGCGGTACATCGCGCCGGTGTCCACGTAGGCGTAGCTCAGCGCGGCGGCAATGATTTTGGCGTTGGTGCTTTTACCGCTGGCGCTGGGGCCGTCGATGGCGATGACGATGGGTTCACTCATTATTCAGCAAACAACTCTTCACCGCTCAGCACGTTGCCCTCGGCATCGCGGATTTCCGCGCCGATGCCCTCGGGCGGTGAGGTGGCGAGTTTTTGGAAGAAGTTGGGAAAGGTTTTCTTCACGCACGATGGATTGTGCAAGCGAATGCCCCCGACTTTCAGGCCGAGCAGCGCGAAACACATGGCCATCCGGTGGTCGTTGTAGGTGTCGATTTCCGCGCCGTGCAGCTCGGACGAGGGCTCGACGTGCAGCGTGTCGCCTTCCTCGGTGATGCGCGCGCCGCATTTGGTCAGCTCAGTGCGGAGGGCGCACACGCGTTCGCATTCCTGCACGCGGAGGCGGTGCAACGCGGGGAAGCTCACGGGATATTTGGCCAAGGGCGCGAGCACGATCGCGGTCATAATGCTGTCGCCGAGGTCAGTGTTGTGCGTCACCTCGCGCGGCAAGTTGAGGAAGCGCGGAAACTGCGCGTCAATCTGCCAACCGGTGAGCGGCCAGTGCGCCACCTCGACGCTTTCGTGAATGCAGTTGACACCCCAAAAAATACTACCGCTCGAAGCATCCGGCTCGATGGCAAACTCGCCGCCCGCGTGCGGGAACACCTCGATGAGTTTGCGCGTCATGTTGAGGTACGGCGCTTCGTCCACGTTGTCGCCCACGATATCGACAATCCAAGTACCCGCGCGCGCCGAGAGCAACAGCGCGCTGGCAAACTGCGAGCTGTGTTGGAGGCTCACCGTGCAGGCGATTTCGCGCGGCCCCGTGCCATGGAAAATCGCCGGCAACAAATCGCCACCGTTGCTTTCCGAATCAATCCGATACTTCATCCGGCGCAGCGCGTGGAGCAGCTCGCCCTGCGGCCGCACGTGCATCCGATCCACGCCGCTCAAACGCACTGCCCCCTCGGCGAGACAAACGAACGCGCCCAAAAACCGCGCCGCTGTACCGGCATTGCCCACGTGAATTTCCAGCGGCGCCTCCGCCGTGCCAGCATTGGGCACGCGCCCGCCGAGGCCCTGCACGGTGAGATGGCGATTGCACGGCTCGGCGGCATCCTCGGTGACCGCAATCTCGAAGCCCAGCAACCGCAGCGCATCCACCATTATTTGCGTGTCCTCGCTCCACAACGCGCCCGTGAGCCGCACCTCGCCATCGGCAAGCGCCGCGAGAATCAGCGCGCGATTGGTGATGCTTTTGGAGCCCGGAACCGTCACGTCCGCCGTCACAGGGCCAGTCATCGGCACCATTTCGATGAGGTCGGGCAACGGCATTACAAATCCTCCCTTCCGGCCAGCCAACCGTCACGGGCGGCTTGGCTTTCGGTAAAAAAATTCTCCAATGCCGACGCGTCCTTTTTGGACAATGCAGTTTTCAACCGGCCAATTTCCGATTGTAAATCCTCTAACGCGGCAGCGATAGCTTCGGCATTCTCCAGTGTGATGTCGCGCCACATTCCGGCTTCGCCGGAGGCCAGCCGCGTGGTGTCGCGAAAGCCCGTGCCGAGAAAACCCGATTCGCCCGCGCGCGGTTGCGCGAGCACGGTATTCGCCAACGCGCTGGCCAGCACGTGCGGTAGATGACTCGTACGCGCCACGATGGAGTCGTGGTCAGCCGCGGCGAGCTTCACCACGCGACTGCCAAGCGTGGTCCAAAATTTCGAAATGGTTTCAACTGTCGCCACATCGCTGGCCTCGGTCGGCGTTACCGCGCACACCGCGCCTTCGAGCAAATCCTCGCGCGCAAAGGCCACGCCAGATTTTTCCGAGCCGCACAACGGATGGCTGCCCACAAAGCGCGACAGCACCGACTCCACCGCCGCCACCACGCTCGCCTTCACGCTGCCCACATCGGTGACGATTGCATCCGCCGCCAAGTGTGGTTTCATCGCCGCTGCCAATTCGCCCATCCGCCCCACGGGCGTGCAGAGAATCACCAAGTCCGCATCGGCCACCGCCTCGGCGACATCCAGCGTGGCCTCATCCACCGCGCCAGCCGTGAGACATTCGGCAATACTTTCCTCCCGCCGAACCAACCCACACACACGATCGGCTACGCCGCGCTGCTTCGCCGCCAGCCCGATAGAACCACCAAGCAAGCCCACACCGATGAGCGTTAATTTTTGGAATTGCACCGGCGTGATAATGGGGGGGAACGGAGAAAGGTTCAATTTTCAAATGAGCCTTGGAAATTAAGAATCCCCCTCTTTCGCCCGCGCGAGAATCACTTCCGCCAGCAACGCTTCGTTGCCCTCACTGCCAATGGCCTTGGTGTACCACACGAGTTTCCCATTGCGTTCGGTCGGATTACGCCACGTGGGCTTACCGGCCGAGAGGCGTTTCTTCACCCGATCCTCAGGCTCGCCGAGCAGCACAGGAATATCCTCCACCGTATGCAGACCATCCGCGATAAAGAAGGGCACCATCACGATACACTTAGCCTCCGTCGCCCCGTAGCAATCGCCGATGAACGGGGCTTCCTCCATGAATGCTGCTTGCACATCGGCGAATTCGCCGCGCGCGCGGATGAGGTCCACTTGCTTATCGATGGCCTTGCGGGAGTTTGCGTTTCTCCCGGTGCCGTGCCCGGCAATGAAAAGAGCACTCTCCGCAAACTTGGGTGCACGCGGGAAAGGATGCATCGCCATGGTCTCCGCGGCGCGAGCGAGCAGTACTTCGGTCATGCTTGCGTGCGTACCGATCGGCCGACAGTAAATAATCTTCTTTCCAGCCACGGCCTTGACGCGTGGATAATGGCATTCGCCCGCAGGACAATCGCATTGGCCCTTGGT
>JAPKDK010000267.1 GCA_028872645.1 Verrucomicrobiota bacterium | reverse complement strand
TCGAGCGCTTGTACCCAAAACGGCCCACGTGATCGGCGGCGGGGATTTGAAAAATTACCATCAATGGCGTGATACCCACGATGAGGCCGATGACCGTCGCGCTGGCGCCCAAACTTTCCGCGTACAAAATGATGGGGCTATCCATCACAATTATACACGAGACAAAGTTGAAAAAGAAAAACACAAATAGGTAGTTAACCCCTTTGGGAAATCCCGAATTGTCTCCCGCCGCGCTCAAGCAGACTTTTTAGAAGGTGAAGCCGTATATTCAGCGGGCAAAATTGAAAGCAACAACCCCGCGCCCACCAGAGCGATTCCGAGGTAGCTGAAGAAGCCACTCGTCCAAAGTGAGCCCAAGTGCAGCAGCAGGCCGAGGCCCATAATTACCGCGACTATTTTTGCGATGGGCGCATTATATTCCTTGCTCAAATTCGCGCCGCTCAGCCAATGGCGCAGCGGTTGGCTCGCGACCAGCATAAAGAGCACTTGCGTGATGGCAAACCAACGCAGCGTATTAAACGCCTCATCCATAAACCCGTAACTGTGCAGGCCGATGCCGAGCATATTCACGCCAAACCACGACCACGCGGTGACGATGTTTCCGAAGAGCGCCAGCACGATTAACCCACGATCGCGCACCAAGCCGCCCCAGCGACAATGCAAAATGATGGCATTCCAAACCACAATCATCAGCGCGCCATTTTCCTTGGTGTCCCAACCCCAGAAGCGCCCCCACGATTGGTCCGCCCAAATGCCGCCGAGCACCGTGCCCACGAAGCTGAACAGCGTGGCGAAGCACACAATGCCGTACACCATTCGTGCGAGCCCCTTAGCGGTATCGCCGGTCAGCGAGGGCGTGAACACACCGCGCAACACGTACACCAGCGCGAGGAAGCCCGCGAGGAACGTGGCGGCGTAGCCGATAGTGATGCACACCACGTGCGTGGCCAGCCAGAAATTGGTGTCCAACACCGCGCGCATCATTTCCATCGTGTCGCCTTCCTTGGAAAGATGGCTGGCGATGATGAGCGTGGAAAATCCAATGAGCGCCGCCACGCAACTGCCGATGCCGTTGCGATAAATGCGTTCTAAAACCCAGCCGAGCAACACCGCGCCCCAACCGACAAAGATGGCGGAGGAATACAGATTGGTCACCGGCGGTCGGCCTTCGAGTACCATCCGGAAAATCAATCCGGCAGTGTGTAGCACCAACGCGAGGCCGATCAAATAAAAGGCGGTGTCCGATAATCCCCGCGACATTTTCAGCCACGAGAAACACGCGAGCAACAGCGCAATGACATAAATCCCCTGCGCGCGCGCGAAGGGAGCGAAGGTGTTAAAAAAATGCTCGTCACTGCCCTTTTTGGCGTCGATGGCAAATCCGTTTTCGTTCAGCCAATCGCTGTGTTTTTGCACGGCGGCGTTGAAGACCTCCGGTTGATCGCCCACATACGCGCTGCTCATTTCTGCGTAATGATGCGCGGGCGGTGGAATTTTATTTCCCGGAATGCCTGCGAGAATGGCATCAGCCGTTTTGTGCCAATCGAAGGGTTCCCAGTTCGGGTCGGGCGAATACACTTCGCGTTGGCGCAATTTTTCCACGGCAAACTCCAGCACAACCTTGGCTTCGGCATCGGTCCACAGGGCCTTCGTGGGGTTGGCCAGCGTTGCGTCGTCCACAGCATCCACAATTTCGTCGAGCATCGTTTCCCACTTGGAATTTTCCCAATGGCCCAAGTCGCGGGGCAATGCGAAGGCGTTGGGTTTGCCCTCGAACACAGCGACCACGGAAGCTTCCCATTGGCGGGCATCCCAATCCGGATTTTTGGTCGCGGTGGGAATCATAAACAAACTGCTGCGTTCTTTCATCGCTTGGAACGGCGCTTCCACGGTGAGCAGATGGCGCGCGAGTTTGGCTTGGTCTTGCTCGGGTTCCGCGAGGAAAGCCCGCACGGCAAATGCAATCCGCATAAACTGCGCGCGTTGCGCTTCGGGCATTTGTTCAAGGCGTTGTTGATTAGTAGTCAATAATTTCTCCAGCCGCGCGCGCACTTGGGTGACGAGATGATTGGGATCGGCGTTATCGAGGTCGGTCTGCGTGATGTCGCCAAAGCGGCGCAATTCATAAAATAATAAGCCGAACGTCGACGCCACGCCCTCGTGTTTCCCCTCGAACGCCCGGTACGTGGCGGCGTAGTCCGCGCCATCGGTTTCGATTTGGCGCAAGAGCTTGGCGTAATCCGCCAAGCCCGGCGGATCGGCATTGGGCCGCGTGTCGAGGTCCAACCGGTTGGGCTGCAGGCTGTAACGCAGTTGAATATAAATATTCAGCGCGTGCCCCAGCTTGAAGGCGGCGCGCTCGTAGGGCGTGCGCGTGGCGGCATCCTTTTGGCTGATTACCTGTTGTTTTTTGTGCAACAAAAGCACATTCGGCCGCATCTGCTCGAAGGTATAAAAACGCAGGCCGGACATATCGACACCCGTTTCCTCCAGCTGCAATTCGCCTAGCAACTCCGGATGATCGATGCGGAAGATGAACCGACGATCCGCCACATCCGGTTTCATCAGCACTTCCATCAGCCACTCGGTGGGGTGCAATTTTTTCGGGCGCTTGTTGAATTGATGAAATTTTCGATACGTCAGCCCTCTGCCATCACCGGCTTGATGCAGTTTGTAGAGATTGTCCCACTCGCCTTTTGGGCCGTTGCCTTCGAGGGCGATGCGTTGTTGGCCGGCAATTTGCAGGAGTGACGTGCGCGCCACGGAGTCCAGCGGCTTCACGCGGCCACCCAGCAACACCGGCAGTTTGCCAAAGGATAAATAATCAACGCCCTCCTTCACCTTGGGCGGCGACAGCACCGGCTTTACGGCAAACAACAACGTGCAAAGGCCAAAGACAATCCACGGCACGATGCTCGGTTTTTGTTTTTTTGATTGTTGGGATGCGTCGCTCATACAGCAATCTTCTTTCGTTTACGGGCAAACCCGATGAGGTGAAATAAAAATTGGTAAATCAATCCCAGCGCCACGATGAGGCAGCCGATGTACGCGGTGCGCCAGCTTGGATTTTTAACCACTTGCAGCACCGTTTGCACCGTGGCCCCGAGTTGGTCTTGGTTCATCTGATATTGATAAAACGTCTGGCCGTCTTCGCGTAATGGCTCGTTCATGGAAATATCCACCGGTCGCGATTCGCTGGCGCCCTCGACAATGACGCGGCTTTGGAAATTCTTGGGGATTTCCGTGCCCCGATATTTTTCCCATTTCAAGTTCACGAGCGTGAGATGAAAACCCAAATAATGCCGCTTGGGGCGGAGGATGAGTTTCCATTTTTGGTCGCCCACGGAAATGGATTGCTGAAATTCGCTGGTGCACGAAGCCAGCCACGTGCCCAGCGCCTCGCCCTTGTGACTAATTTTCAGCACGGCCACCGGTTGATTGCGGTCGTTTTGGTCGAACGCCGGCGCGAGCGGTTGCACGAATCGAAAGTAATCGCCGAGCCGACCTTGGGTAGTGACAGCGTAAAATTTTTCGGCACGTTCCTTGATGCGAATGACAAATTCCCCGGCAGTTTTGACCATGGCTTCTCCCGTGCCGCCGGGGTAGGCCCGAAGGGTCGGCACAAAATTATCCGCTTGTTCGTTAAGCTCCTCCAGCGTGCCTTTAGGGAGATTGCCTTTCATAGCGCCTTTGAACAGTTCGCCCATTTTGCGTTGATCGTCGTACGTGCGCGCCGCGACGAGTAAATCGCGCAGGGGTTTTTGATTGAAAATAAGTTGGTCATCCGACTCGCCCAAGCCGAGGATTTCCATTTCCATCTCACCCACCTGTCCCAGTAAACTGGCCAGTGAGCGCAATTCAATCGCCTCGGCGCGTTGCTGAAACGCGCGCCCTTTCAGCGCTGTGAGCGCC
>JAPKDK010000266.1 GCA_028872645.1 Verrucomicrobiota bacterium | reverse complement strand
TGATGCCGACGCCATAAAAATAAACCGGCACGGCCGCATCGCGCAGGGATTGCGCCACCACGCGCGGGGAATCACCAGAGTTATGCGCGCCATCGGTGAGCACCAACACGCCCGCGAGCGCCTGGCCGCGCTTGCGATTGAGCGATTCACGCAGGGAATCGCCCAGCGCGGTACCCGCGTGCGGCGCGCCAAGCGTGTCCACCCAAGGGAAATCAGCAAGGGTAAGTTTAGGCGCGCTGTCGGGTTCAATTTCTCCCGCTTCAATTTGGCGGGCGCGGGGCAGCTCGCGCACTTGGCCACTCAGCCCGAAGGTAAACGGCACCACCTCGAATTTTTCCGAAAGCGCGGGCAGCAAATTGAGCCGCTCGTTACGCAGCACTGCGCGCAGAACATTAGTCCGCGCCATCCCGCGCAGCTCGGCGGTCTTGCCTTCGTCCAGCGGCTGCGCCAAGCCCTTCGCCGGATTGAGCAATCCCTTGGCGATGGCCGCGCGCTGAATGTCTTCGGGCGCAATGCGCGGATCGGCGAGGGTCATACTTTGGCTGGAATCCACCAGAACCAGAAGGGTCCGCTGAATTTCGCGCGACATCGTCAGTACTAAAACCGGCCGCAGCAAAAGCCCGAGCAATAGCGCGATGAACAGCGCGCGCAGGCCGATGAGCATCACGCGGCGCGCGCGGCTCAGCTCCGAGGGCAGCCAGCGATACGAAAACCAAATCACCGCCACAAAGGCCGCCGCCAGCAAAATCATCCAGCCCCATTCCACGCCCTCGTGCACGCGCGGCGTCATATTCACGACGGTGCTGCCGGGTTCCACGGTGGCACCGGTGAGTTTTAGAATCCAATCGTGCATTTGTTTTATATTATTTTGACTGGCTGAATTTCTGCGCGATATAGGTTTCCAGAGCCACCATCGCGAGCACCACCAGCAAAATCATCAGCCAATACTCGGCGCCCACGCGGGCTTTTTGCACCTGCTCCTTGAGATCGGTATCGGCTTCCCAATGAATGAGCGTGGCGGCGGAGGGCAACTCGCTGTCGTTCACTTTGTGCAGGTCGGACTCGCGGTGATCCGGCTGCACGGCAAACAGCGTGGTGTGTTCGTCGCCGTCCAGTTGAAATTCATAAAGCCCCGCGCGATGGGTTTGCTTGAACTGCAACACCGGCCGATCGCGCAGCACCTCGGCGGAAAGCCGGTTCGTTTGCGCCAAGCCGGGCACGATCACCCGGCCCTGTTGATTGGGCTGATGCGCCGCCAGCGGATGCAGAAACGATTCGCCCACGCGGAGGTTTAGCCCCGCGTCGCCCTGCGCCTGCACGTTGCCGAGAATGCGGTACAGCACCGGCACCACCGAGGAAGCGCGCACCGCGAAATCGCTCCACGCAGTATCGGCGGTGGAGCTGAATTGGAAGACCCGGCCCGCGCCCCAATCGCGCTCCATAATCGCGGGCGCGCCCAGCGAACCCTCCGCATCCCGCGCGGCGGCATAGCGCAGCACCACCTTCACCGGGCCGGCTTCTATAATACTGTTCACGCTGGAGACTGCCGGTTGTTTCTCCAATTTCAAACGGCGGAAAGTTCGTACGTCATCGAGCTGGCCGAAGTCCCGATTGTTCCACGGCGCCGTGATGGGATGCTCGTAGCCGCCGGCCTGAAACAGCGTGTACACCCCGTCCTGCGTGGCGTCCCCCACCGCCTCGCCCCACGGCGAGGGCAGCAGTCCGTGTTTTTTAAATAATTCTTTATTATAAAAGTCAACGTCCACACGGTCGCCCGGATACACCAGCAACCCGCCGCCTTGGCGCAGAAAACCCTTCAGCGCGGAAATCTGGCTTGGGGTGAGCCGCTCCACATTCGCCAGTGCCACGGCGGCGTAGCGGTTGAGCACGTTGCGGGCAAAGCCGGCCGGCGTGGTGGTGTCTACCTTCACATAATGATCTGCCACGGGCGCGAGCGCGAGCTTGAGAAAATAACTTTCGTGTTCGCGCGGATCGCGCGCTTCGGTGTCGCCATCCACCAGCAACACCCGCACCTCGCGCACGGCGCGCACCACCAACAAATTTTGGTTGTCCGCCTCAAGGCTGTCGAAGCGTTCCGGTTGATCAAACGAAGCGCGCACGGAATGATAGCCCACTTTGGTAAAGCGCGCGTACAGCGGCACCGTGCGCGTCGCGCCGGCTTTCACGCTAGGGATCATCACTTTATCGACCGGATTTTTGCCGCCATCGAGATACAGCCCGACAATCATATTCGTGGCCGACTGCGCCGCGTGATTGGCCACCGTCACATCAAACCGTAGCGGATGATCCACCGGCGTGAGGCCGGAAGCCACGTCCAGCCCGGTGATGGCGTAATTCGCCGGCGGCGTCGCTTCGCCCACACGTAAAATATACACGCGAATGTCATCGCGATTGCCCTCGATGAGCTTGCGAATTTCCCCTTGCTGCTGCCAGCCGCTCGCTTGGCCGTCGGTGATAATATAAATCTCCTTCCGCAACGCCGCGCGACCCTTGAGAATTTCCACCGCCCGATCCACCGCCGGATACAAATCAGTGGCGTGATGGCTCACCTTCGCGCGATCAATCACCTCGTGCGCCTGGCTCAATGCCCGCGTGGGGCTGATGATGCTGTCCTTTTCCTGAACCAAATCCGAGGCCAACAGCACCGAGGCATACGAGCCCGAGGGCATTGCATTAATGGCTTCCTTTGCCGCGGCGCGAGCTTTTTGGAACGCGGATTTTTTATCCAACCCGCGCAAATCCATACTGTACGAATTATCCAACACCACCACCGCTGTCACTTTCGTCTGCCCGAGCACGTCTGTGCCGGAAGTCTTCAACGCCGGCCGCGCCAACGCAAAGGCCAGCAGCGCCAGCAATGCGCAGCGCAGTAACAGCAAAAGCAAATCCTCCAGTTGCATCCGGCGCTGGTTTTGCTCCACGCTGAGCTTGATGAATTTCATCGCGGCCCACGTGACCTTTTTGAATTTCCGGCGGTTGAGCAAATGGATGATAATCGGCACCGCCACCGCGGCGGTTCCAAACAGCATTATGGAATTGAGAAAGGACATCAGTGCGTCAGTACTGCTTTCCCTTCGAGGTGCGGAGGCGGAAGCTGAGGTAATCGCTCAACACGCGGGCCAGCGGTTTGCTGGTATCCACACCGACGTAATGCACGCCGTTCTTTTCGCAACCTTCGCGAATGCGGCGCTGGAAAGATTCAATCTCGCGCTGGTATGTGCGGCGAATCTCCGCGGGGCGCGTGAGGATTTTGGGGATTTTTTCCAGCCCCTCAAATTCCACCAATCCATTAAACGGAAATTCCAGTTCAAAGGGATCCAGGGTGTGAAACACAATCACCTCGTGCCCGCCAAAACGCAGATGTTGGATGCCTTCCATCACCGCTTCTTCTTCGTCAAAAAAATCGCTGATTAAAATAAAGATGCCTTTGCGAGGCGTTTGCAGCGCCATATCGTGCAGGTTGCGCGCGATGTCTGTGGCTTGCTCGCCCTCGAACGCCGCGAGCCGCGCCATCAAAGTATGCAGCGTGGAACGGTTGTCGCTGCGCGGCGCGTAGTCCTTCATCCCCTCATCAAAAATTCCAAGTGCCACCGCATCGCGTTGTTGCAGGATGAGATACGAAAGCACTGCCGCGATCATTTTGCCGTATTGCAACTTGGTGTGCTGGCCCGAGCCGTAGGTCATGCTCTCGCTGCCATCGAGCAGGATGTTGGCCACGTAATTGGTTTCCTGTTCGTATTGCTTGATGAAGAGCCGATTCGTGCGGGCGTTGACCTTCCAATCGATGTGCCGCACGTCATCGCCCGGCGAATATTCGCGGTGCTGGGCAAACTCAATCGCGAAGCCGCGATAAGGCGATTTGTGCTCGCCCGCCATATAGCCCTCCACCAC
>JAPKDK010000265.1 GCA_028872645.1 Verrucomicrobiota bacterium | reverse complement strand
ATGGTCCCGTAAAACTTTTCAAAACCGCGTTGTAAGGGCCAGTTATCCTTGGGACCCTGAGGTCGTGTGTGTTTGGTAACGTGCCATTTGCCGCTCATATAGCGGCGGTAACCACCCGTGCTCAAAGCCTCGGCAATGCTCACCACGTCACGGCCCAGCTCACCACGGTAACCGGGCAGCTTGTTGTCGCCCGTCATCAATCCAATGCCCGCCTGATGCTGGTACATACCTGAAAGTAGGGAGGCCCGCGTGGGGCAACAGCGCGAGGTGTTGTAAAACTGCGTGAATCGCAATCCGTTTGCTGCCAGCTTATCAAGCGTGGGGGTCTTGATCTCACTGCCGTAACAGCCAATATCCGAGAACCCCATGTCATCGGCCATAATAATGACAATATTAGGCTGCTTGGCCGCATGGGTTTGTATGCCTATTAGAAGACAAAGCGCTGCAAGAAAAATAGAAATGTGTCGCATGGCGGAAGCTTCCCGCTATGCCCCCGATTGGTCAATCTCAATGCGGCAAAAATGCGCTTGTTACTTTGCTAATGGGAGCGCTTTCCAGACACGGACATGGTCGTAAAAAATAATTCCGCCGCCGCGCGTGGGGAGGTTAATCTGGTCCTTGGGAATATCAATGCGTGCATGGTGAGCCTTAAGAACCGCCCCCCCTGAAACTTGAGCTGCCATCTGGTTGCCGACAATTTCGAGCATCATCCAGTACCAGATATCAGGCTTCAGGTTGAAATTGCTGGTCGCCAGCGTCTTGTCCATATCCGCCTTTAATTTAGCATTCTTATCCTTCTGCAAGGTCAGGCCTTTTCTGGTGCTCACAGTAAACCGGCAGACGTGCCCCGTCCCCGTCTTGAAGGAACCATCATTGAACCCGAAGTGCGCCCCCGACAAGCCATCGGTCAGCTTGAAGCGAAAGAGCATGATGCAGTTATCGGCTGGAACTAGGAGCCGACTGCTGGGTGTGCGTCCACTGTGGCTCTTGTTGCCCTTTGCAATCTGCGCCTGCTGATATTCTTTTGTAGAAGGTTCCCCTCTTAAAGTTCCTTCAACAATTTTCCAACGCGTTCCATGTAAGGGCTTCCACTCAGGCCCAATCTTTCCCTTGCCAAAATCATCCTTGAACACCAACGCACCCGGTCGACTGATCACGGGGATTACGTCGGGCTCCGACTCACCCGCGCTAAGGATGCCGACTCCAGCGATCAGCAACACGCCCGGCAGAACCAGTAGTGATATCCTGTTATTTTGCACTGGCTGCTCCCTCTTCATTTTTGGCGCGGTAAATGAACGAATCGGAACTGAGCAGCGAAATCACCAGCGCCTTCATGCTGCCATTACTCTCGGCGTAGACCTTGTGTGCCTCCTGTAAAGTTTTGGCGTCGCCCAGAGTTTCATTTCGGCCCATAAAAAAGCGGAAGACGTAGCGGGTGAAAACCTGCTCACAGTGCGTGGAGTTTGCCAAGCGCTCGATCAACTCGAATGGACCATTCACCTCGCCGTCCACCCCGGGCAAGCCAGTGTTTACGATCTTGCTCGTGACATCGACCGGTTTGTCCAGTTCGTCGAACCGAAAGCGCCCGTAGTGGTCATACAATTCAAAAGGCAACCCCAGCGGGTTCATTTTACTATGACACTTGTAGCATTCCTCAGCACGTGTCACGTGCATGCGTTCGCGTAGAGTCATCGTTTTATCATCGGGCAGCTTGGCATCCACATTGATCGGAATATCCGGGACGTTGCCGCCCAAAAGTTTATAGCGAATCCAATGACCACGCCGAATAGGATCATTATCAAAGTTTCCAGAGTGAGCCACCAACCACGCCGGATGGGTTAGTACTCCCATCCTCTGATTCTTGGGAAAACGCACCGGCTTGGGTGTTGGTTTCCAGTCCGGTGGCAGATTGTACACGAGCGGATTGCCATGATCCCGGTGGCTATTAACAAAAATTAAATATTCAGGGGTGGTTAACAAGGTCTTGAAAACCTGCTTATCTTTTTTGAGCGTATGCATGACCAGCGCATCCAGATCATACACCAGTGCCGGAGCCCAATGTTTATGGCCTTTAATCTGATCTTTAAATACATCCTCAGCCTTCTGGTAATCGAAATATTCCTGGAAGAACTGCAGTAGACGATTCCTGGCGTAGGGTCGCTTTTCATCTTCGAACAAACGACCAGCTTCAGCGCGGATAATATCGCGCACGGGCATTTTCTCATTCTCAAATGCCCGCAGCATATTGCCATCCAACGGCAGGTCCGTCAGAGCGTAGGAAAGTGAAGTGGCCAGCTCACGACGGGAAAGACTCACCAGTTTTGAATCACTGACTCCGTCCATGCCCTCGAAGCGAAACAAGGTTTCCGGCTGCAATATAATTGCGGCATAGGCAGCCTGAAGACCACGCGGAATTCCCAACTCGGCATCCACCTTCTTGAGTAGAGCCATCAGTGACTCCATCTCTTTCTCCGCAGGTGACCGGCGCAGCACAGTATTGTAGTGCCGCTTTATTGCCTCCCGGTTTGCTTCATCGATGGTGCTCCCCTTTTCCCGCAAGCCAACGATCATCTTGCGGGCGTTCTTGGCCTCCTTATCGGAGTGAGCAATGGCCAGTTCGGTGATCTGCTCAGCCATGAGTGAGTTGAAATGATATTTCCCCTTGAAGTCGCGGAAATTGCCATGAGGCTTCTCTAGGTCGAAAGGATTGGAAACCATCCGCGCACCGCGCAATAGGTTGGCAAGGGCCTTGGGAGTGATTCGCCAGAGACGGGCGGCTACATCAATGGTTCTCTTATTTTCGGCAGGAGAAAAGAGTAGCTCATGTGAAACAAGATTACCGTAGCCCTCCTTGTCCCGTTTTTCCTCCACCGCGAGGCCCTGCGCTTCCAAGGCGCGGCTAATCCATCCCTGCACCAATCGTGCCTCTGCCTTGGCGGGGAATTTCTTGGCACTGTCTGAAGGCATCTCGCCAAACTCCATGGCCTCCAACATACGCATCCACAATTCGGCTTCCTTACGATCACTCATGCTTCCGGTGAGCTGATCGAAACGGATTTTACCCTTCTGCTTTTCAGGGCCATGACAGGAAATGCAATAGGTGTTGAGGAAAGGTTTAATCTTACGGGTAAATTCCTCATCCGCCTTCAGCCCAAACGCAAACAGAACAAATATTAACGTCAAGTAATGCTTCATCGCCTTTTCTTCTGCTTGGCTTTTTTCTCGGCATCCAGTTTCGCCTGAAGGGCCTTCGTGATCTCAGTGCGGGTTCGCGTGATCCGTTCCCCTTGCCGCAGCACAAGGCGCATCCCGACATGCGGGGTCTGGGCGCCGGTGAATGCGTTGCGAAAAGCCACGTGCAGATATTCGGGCGGACTGCACCAGGAACCGCCACGCGATATCCGGTGCCGCGAACCTCTCGGGTCAGGAAGTGATTGATCATTGGGATCAGCCCCTGCAATCAACTGGTCGGTATAATAGTTGCAGCACAACTCAGCCAAATTACCCAGCATATCGTGTATACCCCAAGGATTGGGAAGGTACTGCCCGATGGGGGCGAAGACCCGACCGTAGCCATCATCCGCTTCACGGTTGGCATAAATATATTGCGCCATCTCACGATCCTCGTAGAGGGTACGGTCGGCGAAGTTGCCGTATTTACCAAGGTCCTTAATGGGGCAAGGATAGCCTGCCCTCGTACCCGCCCGGCAGGCATACTCCCACTCCGCCTCAGTGGGGTAATCGTAAGTCCAGTCAGCGTAGGCCATACCCTTCTCAGCGAGATAGGTGTGCCACTTGTCCATTTCGGGAGACACCTTGTCCACGCTTCCAATGCTTGGGGGCAGAAACTTGGCGTAACGGTTGCCCAGTTTTTGTCCGCCCACGTTGAAGAGATTCGCCTCGTCTCCCAGCATCTCG
>JAPKDK010000264.1 GCA_028872645.1 Verrucomicrobiota bacterium | reverse complement strand
ATTTTGGCATCAAACAAACTCGACGACGCGCAAAGGCGGTCGAGCTTGCGGGCATAGCCGGCATCGGTGTGGCGCAGCGTTTTCATCGGCGACGCAGTGAATCAGATGTGCGCGCAAAAGTCAAAAACCGGCCTTTGGGATTGACCCGTTTACTTTACGCGTTAGGCTTTGCCACTTAACAATTTATGAGCACCGAATCCATCAATTCATTCGAAGTCGACGCACTCAATGTGCGCGTGTTTGCCACCGAAGACGATATGGCCACCGCGGCCGCGTCGGAGGTGAACGAATATCTTTGTGGGGTGATTGCCGCGCAAGGCAGTGCCGCCGCGATTCTGGCGACGGGTAATTCACAGATTCAGTTTCTGGAAAAACTCGTGGCCATTGGCGAGGTGGATTGGAGCAAGGTGACGCTGTTTCACATGGACGAATATCTCGGGCTCGATGGTGATCACACTGCGAGCTTTCGCCGCTACATGCGCGATCGCGTGGAAGAAAAGGTGCAACCGGCGGCGTTTAATTATATTTGCGGCGACGCACCCGAGCCCATCAAGGAATGCCGCCGCTACGCCGATTTGCTCGCCGCGCAACCGATTGATCTCTGCTGCCTCGGCGTGGGCGAGAATGGGCACATCGCTTTTAATGACCCCCCCGTGGCGGATCTCAATGATCCGGAGGTTGTGAAAATTGTGCAGCTCGATGACGGCTGCCGAAAACAACAACACGGCGAAGGCCATTTCCCGACCTTCGATTCCGTGCCGCAATACGCGCTCACGCTCACGGTGCCGGCCTTGTGTCAGGCGGAAAAAATGGTGTGTCTCTGCCCCGAAACCCGCAAGGCGCAAGCCGTGAAAGATGCCCTCCAAGGCCCCATCAGTACTGCTTGTCCAGCATCCCACCTGCGCACGCAATCACAGTGCGTGATGTATTTGGATAGCGACTCAGCAGCTTTGCTGTAAGACGCTTTTTTACCGCACCTCCGCGATTAACTTCTCCAACCGCCGGCCGTACTCGATGTAGTTATCGGCCATTGCCTGTTCGGGTGCGGGGCCGCCGTCGGTATCGTGGAACACCACCGTCATATGCGGCTCAATGGAGATGCCCGCATCGTAGCCATTTGCGAAGGCGTCCTTCAAAATATCGCGCACGCGGCCGTCGCCATCGCCGGGGAAATGGTATTCCTCACCATCTTCGGTTTTCACGGCGTCCTTAATGTGAATGTGCGCAGTGTGGTCGCGCATATGCTCCCAGAATTCCCATGGGCATTGCATGCCCCACGGTTGATCGCCGCGGCGGTCGGCATTGAAAATCGGGTTGGCGGTGTCGAAAACCCATTTGAGGCCGGGCACCTTCTCCAGCAATTCCTCCGCATGCTGCCAACTCATCCCGCCATAGTTCATGCAATTCTCGTGAACCGGTTGTAAACCCTCATCGAGAAAACGCTGGGTCACTTCACCCACGCGCTCAAAGACCTCGGGCGGCGTGGTATCCGCATCGTCGGCGGGCTTGAAGGACATGATGCGCACGTACTTCGTCCCTAACCGTTTCATACGCGGAATCGCCCGCGCCACCTCTGCCAATGTCACATCAAAAGGCGTCTCCACTGTCTTCTGCCAATTACAAATCGTGGACCCGAACGCATAAATCCCCACGCCCGATTCCTCAAGCTTATCGGCAACGACATCAAACGCCGCGTCTGGGATCTCGTGAATCGAGCCTTTCTCAAAGCCCTCCACCTCCACAAAGCGCGACTCAATCCACCGCCACCCCAGCGCCTGCGTCACCTCAATCTGGCCGTCAATCGTGACCGCCCCTTCATCGGCTATTCCCATTAGTTCCATAAAATTCCTTTTCTTAAATTAACGCCATTTAACGCCGAAATGACGCTGTAAAATCTTCTTTGCTGACTTCCACCGTTTTCTTTTCGTGGGTGGACTTGGCAATGAGGTCATTGAGTTTGGCTTCCCATGCGGTTCCGTCCATCGGCAGATCGATGGTCTCGTTGATTAAGCCGGAGTAGACCATTACGTTGGCCAGCTCGACGGAACCAATGCCGCTTTCGCCGGGGGCGATGAGTTCTTCCCCATCGAGGATAGCATTAACCAGATTGGTGACGAGCATCGCATGCGGTTCCTCGGCAGGCGGAATGGGAATCTCTTCCACGGTCGATTCAGGCTGTTGAAAACCAACTTTCGAGGTGCGGCACCATTCGTCGGAGGGCACGGCGTTGCGGGTGACGACCAACTTGTCATTCTCCAACAACGCGCGTCCTTTGGTGCCGGCGATTTCAAATCGGTTACTGCCGGGGGTTTCGCCGGTGGACGTAATGAAAGCGCCGCTCGCGCCATTGGCGTATTCCATGTAGCACGTCACATCGTCTTCCACTTCGATGTCGTGGTGGCGGCCGATGCCCACATGGCTTCGTACTTTAGCCGGCATACCGGCAATCCACTGTAATGCGTCGAGTTGGTGGAGGCATTGATTGAGCAACACGCCGCCGCCCTCGCCCTTCCATGTGGCACGCCAGTCGCTGCTTTGATAATAGGCCTCGGCGCGGAACCAATCGGTCATGATCCAAATCACGCGAATCAAATCGCCCAACTCGCCGCTCTGCACCAGCTCACGGATTTTTTGGTAGCGCGGCTCCACGCGCATTTGAAACATCCCGGAAAACTTTAACTCCGGCCGCGCCGCCGCCGCGGCGATGAGCCGCTCGGCATCGGCTTTATGGGCCGAGATGGGTTTTTCCACCATCACATGCAAGCCCGCCTCCAGCGCAGCGATGCCCAGTGTAGTATGCTGAAAATGCGGCGTAGCAATCATCAGCGCATCAATCTCGCCCGAGGCAATTAAGGCGTCGCCGCTTTCGAATGTCTTGAGCCCCTTCGCGGCATACTCCGGCAGTTTGGCGGGGAACGCATCCCCCACAGCGGTCAGCACCCCACGTGGCACCTTGCCTTCGAGCAGATTGTTGACGTGAATCTGCCCGATATTTCCTAATCCAATAACACCAATGCGTACGTTTTCCATTTTGTAAAAATTAGCTTGGGAGACTCTTGACGAAAAAGGGCTCGGCTTTCAAGACTCAATGACTCTTGAAAAATGACATTTTATTTTTTCGTAATTCCTGAATGGCTCCACTCCGACATATGCGGGGTGGTAATTTATTTTGAATTGGGTTGGTTTGGGCGGCGGATAACCTACTTTGTACGACCCGTATGTCGCGCATTCTGGCCACGCATGGGCCAGGAGCTTTTGGCTAGGCCTTTGGAGTCGGTCCGAAAAGCATAGAGCTTTTTGTCATCTGACCCGACGTAAACCGTGCCATCAGAACCGATGGCGGGGGAGGAGAGCACATAACCTCCCGTTTCAAATTCCCATAGCTTGACCCCACTCTTGCCATTGATGGCATAGAGCTTTTTGTCAAATGACCCGACGTAAACCGTGCCATCAGAACCGATGGCGGAGGAGGAATCCCCAATAGCACCTCCCGTCTTAAATTCCCATAGCTTGATCTCTTCGGTATTGGATACGGAGAGCTGAACCGGCTCTTTCCTCCCACACCCCACCAACGCCACCATCCCAATCATCAATAGAATATATTTCATGTGCCGACACCCCGCCTGATTGAGGAGGGATTTAACGTCGATGTTTTTCATAATACTCGTCTTCCACCTCGGGGAGGGCGAGATCATCCTTGGCATTGTTGATTAGCTTCATGGTCGTCGTAGCCACCCCGTACACGCCGACAGTAAGTATAAGCGCCGCCGCCAAGACTTTTGGAATAACATTAAGCCAAAATATGATGGGCTCTTTTTCGCGGTAAACTGGCCGCCCGCGGGCTCCGCGGGAGCCGAACGACTGAACAACCCCACTCTTTATATCACACTTGACAAACTTTATAAATAGAAAGCCCACCGCGATAATTCC
>JAPKDK010000263.1 GCA_028872645.1 Verrucomicrobiota bacterium | reverse complement strand
GTTCGTCGGTGAGGTCTAGCGTTTCCTTAATGTTCACGCGTTCGCGTTGTTGTTGGCCTCCGTTTTCGGTGCGGCTCATGCCGCTTTGGGGTTTGCGTCCGCTTTGTCCACTTTGCCCGCCACCTTGCTCGGAGTTTTGCGATTGGCCGGAATTTCCCTGCTGGCCGTTGTTGCTATTGCTGAGCGGTTGGCGGACGGATTGACGGTTAACGCTGTTGCCTTGACCGCCTTGACCACTTTGGCCGCGCACAGAGTTGGGTGCGCCTTGACCTCGTTGGTTGCTTTGAGCTTGGGTGAGCGTCGTGGCGTTGAGCGCGCCGGCGATTAGGATGATTGCGATTTTGTTTTTCATGGTTTGGTTCCTGTTCCGTTCGTTAACAAGGCAGACGCACGCATTTTTGGCACGGTTACACTTCTTTCGTAATGAGGTTGTCATTCGAGGAGGCCAGGGTTAATATCGGGCATGCGGTACACCCTCGCGCCTGTTTTCACGTTGTCATTGGCCCTAATCCTCTTTGGGGGTTGTGGTGAAAAACCTTCCTCGGATTCGGGAGATCCAAGTCGCGTAGTGTCGGCGGAGATGCTCATTTTTGATGAGGAAACCGGCGTGGTCATCAAGGCCGGGGAGATCGAGCCGTTCAACGGCAAAGCGGTTTGGTTTCATCCAAACGGCCAACGTCAACAGGAGACAACTTATGTGAACGGCCGCGAGAACGGTCAGGAGGTGTGGTGGCATTCGGATGGCGCGCGCGCGGGCCAGAGTGAATACCAATCTGGAGTGCTTCATGGCGCCACCATTCAATGGCATCCCGGCGGCGTGAAGATGGAATTTCAAGTTTTGTATCAAAACGGAATGCAGGATGGTAAAGAGGTGTGGTGGCACGAGAATGGCCGTGAGAAGAGTGTGACCCATTTTGAAAACGGCCTGCGTCAGGGCCGCGCCACCGGATGGTACCCCGATGGCACCAAGGCGTGGGAAGCAATGTGGCTGGACGATGAACCGCAGGGCCGGTACGCGGAATGGTATGAGATCGGGCAGATTAAAAGCCAGAAACAATATGCCATGGGTGCACAAAATGGGGTCGAAACGTGGTGGTACGAGAATGGTGAGAAATCATGGGAAGCCAACTGGGAGAAAGGTCGGCAAGCCGGATTGAAAACTGAGTGGTATGAGAGCGGCAAAAAGATGAGTGAAACTCATTACAAAAACGGCCGCCGCGAGGGCGTCTCCACCGGGTGGTACGAGAATGACAACAAGGCACACGAGACCACCTATATTGATGACGAGGAAGTGGCGGTGAAGGAATGGAATATGGATGGAAGTGCCGTGGCCGCCACACCCGCACCGCAGGGTCGCATTCGTGTGTGGGCCGCGGGTGAGATTGAAAAATTTTATTCCAGCCAAGCTGAAGGGATTGTGCACACCGCATTTGGTGAGCCTGATCGCGCCGAAGGAGGCGCGTGGGTTTACGAGAATATTCAGGTGGGCACAGCGGGTGCCGCCATCGCCCACGAAGTTGAGTTTACTTTTCAATCGGGCAAAGTGAAAAAGGTGAAGGTAGCCGTTGCGCCAAAAAAGGAAACCCCATGACGCGCGGCACTTCCATCGGGCAAATGCCTTTGTGAGGTTCGACCAAAATAATATCATGAAATACTTCACGCTCATGACAGCGGCAACCTTACTTCTGGCCTTTGGTTGTTCCCAGGATGAACCCTTGCCCGTTCCGGTTCCGCCCCAATCTTCCTCAGGTGGCTCTAGTGGCCCGGGCGGAATGAGTGGCGAAGGCGGCGAAGGTGCAGTGGGCGGAATGGAGACAGCCCCGCAACCCGGCAGCGGCGGAACGTTGCCCGCCAGTCAACCCGCCGGCGGCACGCAGCGCGTGAACGAAGATCCTCAAGCCCCTCCCGTTCTCGCCGAGATGAACGGGGTTTTTCACGAAGTTTACGAAATTGCAAAGCAACCGTTCACCGGCAAGGCAGTTGAATATCACGCCACTAATGTTGAAAAATCAGAGAAGGTTTATAAAGACGGTCGGCTCGAGCACTTCACCGAGTGGCATGATAACGGCCAGAAAAGCCATGAAATGACCTATGCAATCGATGGCAAGACCACCGAGAAACGCTGGAACAAAAAGGGCGAAGAGCTTAACGCCAACAATGCAAAAGCGCGGGGGATGCAATGGACCTTTGGCGTGGCGGGCAATAAAATGGCCATCGAACAATACCGCGGCCTTGCGGGGGATTTGGTGCGCCGCGGCTTCGGCCCGCCCGATGAGGAAAATAGCGGCGTATGGATTTACCGCAGCATGAAGGTGCGCTCCGGCACTCAGCAGATGACCACTGTACGCTTCACTATCACCGGGGGAAAAGTGGTTTCGGTCGCGGTTGAGCCCTAGTTAAAGGGGTTGCGCTCCGGGGGCGTGCGCGTACACTAAGGGAAACCCTAACCGAAGGAACCCCATGGTCGCTACTGCCCCACTCGATATTCCCACAATCCAACCCTCATCCCGCGTGCAGGAGTACCTGCAATCCCCGCGACAAGCGCTCATCAACGGCCAATGGCAAGATGCCGCTTCCGGCAAAACCTTCGCTGTTTACAATCCCGCCAGCGGGGCGGAGATTGCCCAAGTCGCTGAGGGCGATGCGGAAGATATTAACCTGGCTGTCGCAGCCGCGCGTAAAGTTTTTGATGACCCCAACCACGCGTGGAACACGATGACCCCCAGCGAACGCGGGCGGCTTATTTGGAAAATCGGCGATCTCATTTTGGAACACGCCGACGAATTGGCCGAGCTGGAAAGCATCGACAACGGCAAGCCCAAAGCAGTCGCCGCTGCTGCTGACGTGCCGCTCTCCGCCGATCTCTTTCATTACATGGCCGGCTGGTGCACCAAGCTCGAGGGCAACACGATTCCCATTTCTGTGCCGTACGCGCCGGGCGCTAAGTTTCACGCCTACACCACGCGCGAGCCGGTGGGCGTGGTCGGCCAAATCATCCCGTGGAATTTCCCGCTGCTGATGGCCGCGTGGAAACTCGGCCCTGCGTTGGCCACCGGAAACTGCGTCATCCTCAAACCCGCCGAGCAAACGCCGCTCACCGCACTGCGCTTGGGCGAAATTTTACAGGAAGCGGGCGTGCCCGATGGTGTGGTGAACATTGTTCCCGGCATGGGCGAAACCGCCGGAGCCGCGCTGGCCGCGCATGATGACGTGGACAAGATCGCCTTCACCGGCTCCACCGAGGTCGGCAAAATGATTGTCAACGCCGCCGCTGGGAATCTTAAAAAAGTCACCCTCGAGCTGGGCGGCAAATCGCCCAACATTATTTTTAAGGACACCGCCGACCTCGAGGCCACCATTGCCGGTGCCGCCAGCGCCATCTTTTTCAATCACGGCCAATGCTGCTGCGCCGGCTCGCGCCTTTATGTTGAGCAAGATATTTTCGATGAAGTGGTGAAAGGCGTTACCGAAGCCGCCGCCGCCATCAAGCTCGGGCCTGGCCTCGCCCCGGATACCGAAATGGGCCCGCTCGTTTCCGAGGAGCAACTCACCCGCGTGACCGGTTATATGAATGCCGGAGTGGAAGCCGGCGCCAACTGCGTTACCGGCGGTACGCGCCGCGGCGATCAGGGTTACTTCGTGTCACCCACTGTCATTACTGACACCCGTGATGACATGAGCATTGTGCGCGAGGAAATCTTTGGCCCCGTCGTGGTGGCTGATCCCTTCGACGACATTGAGGAAATTATCGACCGCAGCAACGACAGCGCCTACGGCCTCGCCGCCGGCATTTGGACGCGTGACCTTTCCAAGGCCCATCGCACTGCTGCACGTTTGCGCGCCGGAACCGTGTGGGTGAATACGTATAACATCTTCGATGCCGCGCTTCCCTTTGGTGGCTACAAGCAATCCGGTTGGGGCCGCGAAATGGGCCACGAAGT
>JAPKDK010000262.1 GCA_028872645.1 Verrucomicrobiota bacterium | reverse complement strand
AAGGTGGTCGCGAACAAGGTGGTCGCGAACAAGGCGGTCGCGAACAAGGCGGTCGTGAACAAGGTGTGGCCAAGGTAACCCTTTATTGCATTCCAAGCTGCGGTTACTGCACCAAGGCCGCTAACCTCCTCAAATCGAATGGCGTGGAATTTGAGCGGAAAAATATTAGTGCCGACAAAAAGGCCCGTGGCGTTCTTGCTAAGAAAACCAAGGAAGCCGGCATCAACTGGCGCGGTGGAGTACCGGTCATTATCGCCGGCGACAAGATCATCGTGGGATTCAACAAGACTGCGCTCAACCGCATCAAGTAGCCCTCACGTCACCCGTTCCCATTTTCATCCCCGGCCTTATGGCCGGGTTTTTTTTTGATTAAATCCCACCATCTGTAACTTCATGATGTACAATTCCGTCTTAATTTATATATTGAACGGAGTAAAAGCCATGATTTCCAAACCCTATTTTCGAGACCTTCCAAGCCTCGCCACAGCCCTGTTCGCAGTAAGCCTGGCCATTGCCAGCACCTCCCCCGCGCAAGAAACCGGCGGCACGCGCATCGGCGGCGTGAACAAGCCCGATCCCACGCAAAGCCGCCGCGCCCTGCGCAGCACTTACGGTCTACGCAAAAACCCACTCCGCCACGCTAAGCGCGGAGAGATAATCAGCGAGTTGGGCGGAAGCGCCGAGACCGAGGCTGCCGCGGTTAAGGCTTTGGACTGGTTTACCCTCACCCAAAAGGAAAATGGCCGCTGGTCCGAAACACAATCCGATGTAGCACATACCGGCCTTGTGATTCTTTGCTACTTATCCTACGGCGTGAAGCCCGACGACGAAACCAATCACGGCCAAGCCCTCGCCAAGGGGCTTACTTGGCTGGTGAAACAAGTGCCTGAGAACGGCAACATGCGCGATGGCGGTCGAATGTATGGCCAAGCTATTGGCACTCTCGCTCTCGGCGAAGCCGCCGGCATTACTCAGCTGGAGAAGTTTTATCAACCCCTTGAGCGAGCGGTGGCATTTTTATGCAGAGCGCAGAACCCCAAGAGCGGCGGATGGCGGTATCTACCTCACCCCTCATCGGACGCCGGCGATTTATCGGTCACCGGCTGGGTCATCATGGCGCTTCGCAGTGCCGAAATGGCCGGAGTGCGGGTTCCAGCCAAAAACCTCGGCCCGGCTCGGAAGTTTCTCAACACCGTGAGTGCCGGCCAACATAAAGGGTTTTATGGCTACAAAGATTCCGTCCCAAAACCTTCCATGACATCTGTGGGCATGTACTGCCAGCAACTCTATGGCTCCAAGCCCGATGAGGAACGGCAGATTGCTTCCGCTAAATTCCTCGCCACCCGCATGCCTGCCACAGCGCAAAAGGATTACTACTATTGGTACTACGGTTGCCTCAGTATGTTTTTGCACGGCGGCAAACAATGGCAGGAATGGAACGCAAAAATGAAACCCATTTTCCTAAAAAAACAACAGGCCAACGGCACGTGGAAACCCGAAGGCCGTCGCGCAAAAAAGGAAGGCACCACCATCACCACCGCCTGGGCCACCCTCTCCCTCACCGTTTACTACCGCTACCTTCCAATGATCAAAGGCTACACCCGCCAAAGCGTCGTCAACACAAAGACCGGCGGATCCACCTTCGGGCTTCGCAAACAACGCCCCGGATCACAGCGAAGCAACACCACGAACAATCGCTAGGGCGTACGCAATTCCCTTCCCCTTTCCCCTCTTCGCCCCTACCTTTGGGGCGTAATGGAAAACCTTCCCGAAATTATCCTCACGCTAGGTCTGTTGATTTTATTGCAGGCGGTGCTGGGCTTTGACAATTTACTATATATCTCACTGGAATCCAAACGTGCGCCGGAGGCCGATCAATCGCGCGTACGCAAGTGGGGCATCGGCATCGCCGTGGGCCTACGTATTGTACTGCTGTTCGCGTTGGTGAAAATGATCGCCTCTTTCCAAAGCACATGGTTTGCCTTTCCCGAATCGTGGGGCCGCGTCGCTGCCGGTTCATTTAATCTTCACAGCCTCGTGGTGTTACTCGGTGGCGGGTTTATTATTTACACGGCGATGAAGGAAATTTTCCATATGCTCGCCGTGAACAACCTCGGCGAAGAAGGAGTGGAACGCAAAACCTCCACCAGTAAATCGGTCATCGCGAAAATTGTTTTGATGAATCTGGTTTTCTCCTTCGACTCCATCCTCAGCGCAATCGCGCTCACTTCGGTGGACGGAAAAATCTCAACCACATCGCTTTGGATTATGATGATCGCCGTGCTAACTGGTGGTGCGCTAATGATTTGGCTGGCCGATCGTGTTTCGGAATTTCTCCAGCGTAATCGCATGTACGAGGTTCTCGGACTGTTCATCCTGTTTGTCGTCGGTATTATGTTGCTCAGTGAAGGCGGACATTTGGCCAAGCTTTCATTTTTCGGCCACGAAATCCACGCGATGAGCAAGGCCACCTTTTATTTTGTGATCGCCGTGCTGGTGCTCACGGAAATTGTCCAAAGCCGCTACAAAAAGAAATTGTTGAAGCGACAGCAATCAGCCTAAGCCAACTTCAAGCAATGAAAACCGCCCTTGCAATTCTGGCCTTCTGCGCCTCGCTGCACGCGGTCGACATCAGATCTCAATGGGGCCAATGGCGTGGGCCGCTCGGGAACGGATTTGCTCCCAATGCCGATCCGCCCACCGAGTGGAGCGAGGAAAAAAATCTTCGCTGGAAAACACGACTGCTCGGACTTGGCCATTCGTCGCCGATTGTTTGGGGCGATTTAGTTTTCCTTACAGCCACCGTGCCACGGGGCGGGAAATTCCCCGTGCCCGAACAACCCGCCGGGGCGCATAACAATCTCGATCCATTTCATAAACTCCGCTTCATTGTACTGGCTGTGAATCGCGCCTCCGGAAAAATCGCGTGGCAAAAAATTGTCCACACCACCCAGCCTCACCAAAGCACACACGAGAGCGGCACGTGGGCTTCCAACTCGCCGGTGGTGGACGACGAACACGTCATTGCTTCCTTCGGCTCCAACGGAATTTACTGCCTCAACGCCAAGACCGGCGAACTCGTTTGGAAAAAAGACCTCGGCGACATGCAGGTAAAACACGGCCACGGCGAAGGCGCGTCGCCCGTGCTGCATCTAAACACGCTCGTCATCAACTGGGATCACGAAGGCGATTCATTCATCGTGGCAATGGACAAACGCACCGGCAAACAACTCTGGCGCAAGCCCCGCAATGAGCCCACCAGTTGGAGCACCCCCATCATCGTCACCCGCGGCCAAACCACCCAACTAATCGTCAGCGCCACCACCGCTGTGCGCGCTTATGATCTTAATGACGGCAATGTGCTGTGGTACATCGGCGGTTTGCCCCACAACGTCGTCGCCTCGCCCGTGCACGCCAACGGCATCGTGTACGCCGGCGCGAGCTACGAGAAACGCACGATGCACGCTATCAATCTCGCCGAAGCCAAAGGCGACCTCACCGGCACGGACAACATCCTTTGGACCCGCCGCGCCGCCACGCCTTACGTGCCCTCACCTTTGTTGATGCCCGATGACACGCTTTATTTTTTCCATCACTATCAGGGTTTCCTTTCCAAAGTCGAAGGACGCACCGGGCGCGACATCGGCCCGTTCCGATTGGGCGGCATGAAAAATTTCTACGCCTCTCCCGTAGCCGCCAAGGATCGCGTGTACCTCACCGACCGCGCCGGCACCACCCTTGTCTTCAGCCACGCCGCCGACCCCAAACCCCTCGCCCGAAACAAACTCAACGATTCCTTCAGTGCCTCTGCCGCCATCGCCGGCAATGCGATTTTTTTGCGTGGAGAAAAGTTTCTTTATTGCGTGGGGAAAATCCCAAGTCCCAAGCCCAAGAACCCAAGGAATAACTAATATCCAATAACCTGACGCAGGCTGCCCTCGAGAAGGTGATGAAGAATCTTAAT
>JAPKDK010000026.1 GCA_028872645.1 Verrucomicrobiota bacterium | reverse complement strand
ACCTGGCCGCCCTTGACCTGGGCCACCTTGATCACCGCCAGGTCTGCCGCCTTGTTCGCCGCCTAGTTGTGAGCGGAAAAACTCCTGCATTTCTTCACGGGAAGGGCGTTCATCTTCATCAAGTTTGCCGTCACCATTCTTATCAAACTTTTTGAGCATGGCATCGCGCATATTCTGCTGCGGTGCTGCATCACGACCACCCTGACCGGGCCTGGTTTGACCACCGCTGGGTCTGGTTTGGCCACCGCCAAGTTGGGCACGGAAAAAATCCTGCATTTCTTCACGGGAAGGGCGCTCATTTTCATCAAGCTTGCCGTCACCATTCTTATCATATTTCTTGATCATGGCTTCCCGGATTCCTCCACCACGTCCACCTTCTCCACCACGTCCACCCTGTCCCGGGCGATCTTGGGCTTGTGTAGTCAAACTGAATGTTATTAGTCCACCGAGAACGATGGGTGTAAGTAAGTGTTTTTTCATAATTAATGTAGGATTGCGTTTCCCCACCATGCTGTTTAAGCCCGTGAGGGTCAATTGTAATGACGTGCCCTCACACGGAAAGGTTTCAGAGAATGTTCCTGTAACTAAATAATATAAGGTATCGTCTAGGGAAATATATGTTCATGGTTCACAGCACGTTACTAGCCGGCGCCTTTTTGGCGGCACCCTTCTTTTCCAATGCGCAAGCTCCGGCTTCAAAGGCTGCAGCTAAAGCCGAAAAAATTGCTTGGCATGGCACATGGAAAGGTGGTTTGGCTGAAGCCCAGCGCACAGGCAAGCCAATCATGCTGGTTTCGGCTGTTCCCCAGTGCCATTCAGTTCCCGGAGTCTGGTGACCGGGCAAAACCGGAATGGACAGGAGTTTCCTGGCCGACAAAGACGTTATCTCCGCTTCTCGTAAGTTTGTCTGCATTCGTTTGGCAACCTACGAAAACGCGGAGGAGAATGAGGTGTTAAAAGGGTTTTTCGCGCGTGGAGGTAATCTAGAGAATACCGTTTTCACCCTCCTAACCCCTGATGGAAAAACCAAGCTGGTCACGGCAGGTCGTAGTCCAGTCTGGGCGTTCGGAGGAGTTCGCGGTGCGGGGATTAATGCCCAGACCGGCCAAAGCATGACGAAAATGGGCCAGACCATGGAAGCGATTGCTTTGGTTTATCCGGGTAAAGGTAAAGCAGAAAAAGGATTTCCACCCTTGCCTTACCTTGCTGATTTACGACTCGCCTTAAATGTGACTGCAGCAGACCGTCAGCCTCTGGTTGTGGTTTATTCGAAGAGCGCAGAGCAGCGTAAGAAGATGGAGCAGGAGCTTTCAAAGGTTGCTTGGTCTGATCAATTTATCGGAGAGGCTCAGTATGTGCCCGCAAGTGATGCTTCCGAATTTAAGTCGGTAAAGAATTTTAAAGCGACCTCTGGGTTTGTGGTGATTCAGCCTGGAACTTTTGGTTTAACTGGTGAGGTTATTGAGGTTATTGATGCCGCGACTCCAGCCGGGAAGCTTGCTGGACCTCTGGCTGAGGCGCTGGGCAAACACAAACCCAGTCAACTGACCTATGACCAACATCGTCAGGCGGGCAGTCGGGCCGGTGCCCGTTGGAAAAGTGCGACTCCCAATACTGATGGTTTAAGTCGTCGAGGTGGCGGTCGACGTCCTCAGCGTTAGTCTTATCATCACATGAAAAGGAAAGCCTGTTTTCTGTTTTTATTTCTGGCTGTATGCCCGACTGTGGTTTCGGCTCAATCGACTGCGACCTCTCCCAAACCTCATATCGTGATGTTCGTGTCCGACGACATGGGTTGGAACGATGTCGGTTATCACGGCAGCAAGATTGCCACCCCTCACATCGACCGGCTCGCCAAGGATGGCATGCAACTTGACCGCTTTTATGTGCACCCCATTTGCAGCCCCACGCGCACGGCGCTGATGACCGGCCGCTCGCCCGCGCGCTTCGGGATAACCTCTGCACTCACACGCGGCACGGGCGTTCCGCTTGCCGAACATTTTATGCCGCAAACATTCCAGAAAGCCGGTTATCAAACCCATCTGGTCGGCAAATGGCACCTCGGGGCCAGCGGCCTTGATTACCGGCCAAACGCCCGAGGGTTTGATCACTTTTTTGGATTCCACGGGGGAGGGATTGACTACTACCCCCAAGGCGGCTTGCGCGCGCGGGGCTGGTATCGCAACGTCCAGTCGGTGATTGTGGAAGGGTATTCCACCGATCTTCTCGCCGCCGAGGCAATTCGATTGATAAAAAATCGCAACCGCCATCAGGCGATTTTTTTAAACCTATCCTTCAACGCGCCGCATCCCGTTGCGCAGGCGTCGGAGGCGTTGATTGCGAAATATTCGAAGCTGGGGTTCACCGGCAGAATGATCGCCCACGCCGGAGCAATCGATGCGATGGATTCGGCCATCGGCCGCGTGCTTGCCGTGCTCGAGGCCGAAGGCATGGTGCGCAACACGTTGGTGATGTTTTTTTGTGATAACGGTTCCGGAGGAGGTGGTCGTAGCCTGCGCGGTATCAGTCCCAAGGGCGGGGTAGGCCAGCTCGCGCTGCGCGGCGGTAAGGGCAGCGTGCTTGAGGGTGGCATCCGTGTGCCTGCAGTCTTCCGCTGGCCGGGAGTGATTCGGGCGGGCACAAAATGTAATCAGTTGATCTCCGCGCAGGATCTTTTCCCAACATTCGCTGCTGCGGCGGGCATCAAGACAGCCAACCAAAAACCGCTCGATGGCGTAAACTGTTGGCCGGCAATTATCCAAAACAAGGCGATGAAACGGCCACCAGTGATTGTGGCCGGGCCCTTCGGTGACTTTGCTGTTCTCCACGATCAATGGAAACTGACTTGGGGTCAGGGACAGGTCAGCCTATATAACGTGAAAGATGACCCTGCCGAATCTAAGGACGTGATCTTGAATCATCCAGAAGTTGCGGCAAATTTAGCCGACAACCTTGCGCCGTTCAGTAAGTTAAATATGTCTAATCAGGAGAGAGGGGCTCGTCAGGGTGGAGGTCGGCGGCCTTAGCCTAAACGATTTTATGAAAACAAAATTAATGTACTCGATTGCTGTGGCAGCAATTTTTTTCGTTCAGACTGTTGACGCCCAGCAACGCCCGCCGCGCGGCCGATTTGATAATCAGCGTGAAGCTGCCCTTGATCAACCTTTCAAGGGTGTGTTCTTCCTTGATGTTCCGCCGGCCAACCTGTTCCCGATCAAAAAAACCGGCGTGAACACTGAGCCTGTACGGCAGGCAGCGAAGGCATTCCTCTCCAGTCTTAATGCGAAGGACCGCAAGAAAACCGTCTTTCCCGTGGACGACCTCGAGTGGCGCAAGTGGGATAACCGACATCGTTATGCGCGCCAAGGTGTGGGCTTTGACAAGATGACCAAAGGCCAGCGCGAACTCGCCTTCAACCTACTGCGCACCAGCCTCAGTGTCCGGGGACTCAAGCAAACGCAGGACATCATGAAGCTCAATGGCACGTTGGCCGAGTTGACCAACCGCTTTGACGAATATGGCGAATGGCTTTATTGGATCACCATCATGGGCGAGCCAAGTGCCACCAAGCCATGGGGTTGGCAGCTAGATGGACATCATGTCGTTATCAACTACTTTATTCTCGGCGATCAAGTCGTGATGAGTCCCGTCTTTATGGGCTCTGAGCCAGTGAAAGCCGAGAGCGGGAAATTCAAGGGCACCGTTATCTGCCAAGCCGAGCAGGACAAGGGGCTCGCGTTCATTAATTCACTGAACAAAACCCAACGCGCCAAAGCGATCGTCGCCAACGACAAAGGTCCGACCAACAACATCGGTGAAGCGTTTCGCGACAATCAAGTTCTCGATTACATCGGCATTCGCTGCAGCGAGTTGACCGCCAAACAAAAAACGCAGTTGCATGGGCTCATTGAAGTGTACATCGGGAATCTCGCCGATGGCCATGCCAAGGTGAAAATGGCCGATATGAAAAAGCATCTCGATGCGACGTACTTCGGCTGGATGGGCGGCACGAAAAAGGACAGCGTTTTTTATTACCGCATCCAAAGCCCCGTGGTGCTGATTGAATTCGACCACCAACGTCCCATCGCCTTGGCCCGCTCCCAAACTCCCACGCGCCAACACATCCACACTGTCGTCCGCACCCCCAACGGCAATGACTACGGCAAGGATTTGCTGCGGCAGCATTATCGACTGCAGCATCGATGAGGTGATGGTAGGGATATGCTCGGCATGTCCATGGACGCGCGGAAGTGCGTCCCTACCGGTTTCTGGCCTTTAATAATGCACGGATGGTTTTGGCGTTTTGGCGGCCGACGGGCAAGTCCCAATCGAGGGTGTCGCCGTTGGGTTTGAAGCCGCCGTCGTCTACGTCCACCCAAATGGGGTTAATGTAGGCGCACGGTTTCAGACCGGCATAGCTGCTGGTGCCGTAGCCGGTTTTCATTGTGGATTGCTCGCCTATCGCGACCACGATGAGGTGCGAGTCTTCAGTTAATTTCACCTCAATCGCGCGCTCAAACTTCACGGTGCCGTTGCCAAAAAATGTCGGGTGACTTTGGCGCGTGAAATTATATTTCGGTGCTTGCCGGCCGTTCACTAAGATTTGCACGCGATCGATATCCACCCAATCGGCGCATTGCACTTTTACTTTCAGCGTCACCGCGCGGCCCTTTGCAGCCACCGTGTCACCGGGGCCCGCGTCGCGGTGGGTTACTTGGAGGAAGGGGCCGGTGGTGAGCATAAGGCGGCCTGCTTTGGCGTGGCGGATTATTTCCTTAGGGTCGATCATGGCCGGCGCATCAGTGCTGCTCGGCACGTAGGTTCGCCAGCCGCCCACGCCGTTGCCGTAAACTGAATGGGCATCGGCGACCGCGATGGCGGGAATGCGATGGCCTTGATTGAGCATTTGCAGCCACATAAATTCTCGCACTTCCCGGACCGATTCGCTCGTGCCGCGCCGCGCCAGTCTCCACGGCGCGGTGGCAAGGATGTCGTTGCCGAGATAGTTTTGGGTTTCCAAGGCGTGGATGTATTTTTCGTAACCGGCAAATCCGCCGTCGGCTTGGCCGTCGAGATTGCGGTCCCAAAATTTTTCCGTGAGGTTGGGGTGGTTCACGTGCACCCACCGACCCGGATTCCATCCGCCGAAGTTTTGCAGGGAAATGGCGTTGAGCCGCGGGTCATTTTGAAACACTGGCGCGCCGCCGTCCTGCGCGAAGGGCTGCGGCTTCGGCAATGGAAACACATTGTGATGCGATCCCGCGCCGGGGCCGGTGAGCTCCAGCCCGATCACGGTGCTGAGGTGTTTGGCCAGCCCGAGCTGTTTGATGTGGGGCGTCCAATCATAAATGCGGTTGTGTTCGGTGGTGGGCGCAAACTCGATGTGCTCGGCGGCGAGATTGATGATGCGGTCGTTGGTGCCGCATTGGTTGTCACCGCTGGGGGTGGAGTGATTATGAAAATCCGTACTCACCCAGCCGCGCGTGTCGACCGATCGCTTTAGCGTGCCGACCACCGGCGTGAACGCGCCCGCCTTCACCTTCACCGCGCGCACGAGGTGATCGTGCTCAATGCCGCGCGTGATCACCAACCGGTAGGTACCCGGATCCAGCGCCACTTTGAATTTCCCAGTCTCCGAGTGCCACTGGTCCACGCAGCCGTGCGCGCGATTCTGCGGTCCGAGATTCGGCGTGGCCGTTTTGCCCGTGCCGATGAACTGCACCTTGCACGGCGTGTCCTTGTTCCCCGCATCGCGAATATCAAAGGCCACGCCGGAAAGGGGCAGCATCGAAATCCTTAGAGGACTTGAGGTGAAGTTTTCAACCACATTAACTTTGCTGTTTACTGTCTTTCGCCCCCGAGCGGAGAATGAAATTTGATATTCGCCTGGCGGAACACTGGCGGAGAATTCACCGTTATCAGAATACGCAGGAATTGACTCTTTGCCAGAGGAAATATGGACAATGACATCTGATAATTGTTTAAGTGTTTTCTCTTCGCGGACGAATCCCAAAATGCCTCCAGATTTTGCAGACGCGTAGCTGACCACTCTGCCAACCGCACTGGCTGGATTTGTTCCCACGGCCAAAATGCGCGTGAACGTTTTGCTCTCACCTGGTTTGAGCGTCAACTCGCCCGGATGTTTGGCCAAGCCCGAGAGCCGTTTGGCATCATTTAGCCAGCCAACAGCATATGCGCCCCGGTCGTCGGAATCCACCGCATCAATCCAGCGCACGCCTTGAAACGTGCCTCGCTTGCCGGAGGGTTTCCAATAATCGTCCACCGTGCCTTTGCGGATGACCTTGGATTCATTGCGGTAAGTGGTGGTAATGACGACTCCGACCGATTTGCTGTCGATGCGGTAGGTATGTTTTTTGTAGAGGCCACTATTGCGTGCGCCGTCCACGACCACTTCGATTTCAGCAGTCAATGAATCCTTCCCGCCCGCGTTCGTGATGCGCACGTGCGACACGTCGCCGCGTTGGCCGCTGGGGGCGAAGATGGTGAGCTGGTCGTTTTGGCGGTTGTTCAGCGTGAGGTCATAAAGGCAGCCGGGGGTGATGCCACCGGTGCCGTAGAAGGTGCTCATGTTGGCGCGGCGCAGCGGTTGGTTACCGGAGATGACGGCGGTGATGTGTCCATTGCGCAGAATGAAATCGCCGATGATGCCGTCGGCCTCTTTGCCTTTGGGAAGTTGATCGGTGTTATTGGGGCCAACCTCGAACGCCTCCACGGCGGCGTGGGTGAGGGCGGGGGTGAGGAGAAAAAGAAATAGAATTTTCTTCATAACGGTGAGGCCATTGTGGCGGGCGAGGTTCAGGTGGCAAGCGAATTCATTTTATCGCCCGCAAAGGCGGGCGCACCGCAGCCTTTTCTTTTGCCATTTTTTTTGCTAAAAGCCTCGCGTTCATGGCGAGAAAAACTAAATCAAACGCGGCGGCGTCTCATGGCCCGGTCAAGTTATTGGCAGCCAACCGCAGCGAAATTGCCATCCGCATCTTTCGCGCGGCCACGGAGATGGATCTGCGTACGGTTGCTATTTATGCGCAGGAAGACCGACTCGCGGTGCACCGTTTCAAGGCTGATGAGGCCTATATGGTGGGCGTGGGCAAGGGGCCGGTGGGCGCGTATCTTGATATCGAGGGCATCGTGGGAATGGCTGCTGAACACGGGGTCAATCTCGTGCATCCGGGCTACGGATTTTTAGCGGAGAACGCGGATTTCGCCGAGGCGTGCGCCAAGGCCGGGATGACGTTTGTGGGGCCGCGCCCGGAGTTGCTGCGACAAATGGGCGACAAAACCGAGGCTCGCGCGCTCGCCAAAGCTGCTGGCGTACCAGTGCTGCCCGGCACGGATGACGCAATCAAAACCCGCGCCAAAGCAGTGAAGGTGGCTAATCAAATTGGTTTCCCGCTCATCATCAAAGCCGCCTTCGGCGGCGGCGGCCGCGGGATGCGGGTGGTGCATAAAGCTAAAGATTTGGAGCGATTGCTCGATGAAGCTCGTGGCGAGGCCGACCGCGCATTTGGCAATCCGGCCGTATTTCTCGAAAAGTACGTGCAAAATGCCAAGCACATTGAGGTGCAAATTTTGGGCGATCAACACGGCAATATTTTGCATTTGCACGAACGCGATTGCTCGGTACAGCGGCGTTATCAAAAGGTGGTGGAGATCGCCCCGAGCGTGGCGTTGGATGAAACGGTGCGGGACGAACTATGCGCGGCGGCGTTAGAATTGGCCAAGCACATCCGGTACGACAACGCGGGCACGATGGAGTTTCTCTACGATGTGGATTCCAAGGCGTGGTTTTTCATCGAGATGAATCCGCGTATTCAAGTGGAGCACACGGTGACGGAAGTGGTGACGGGTATCGACCTCGTGCGCTCGCAGATTCAAGTGGCGCAGGGGCACGCGCTGCACGGCGATGTGATGCAGCTGCCGAAGCAAAAAAAAGTGGTGTGCGTCGGCCACGCCGTGCAATGCCGCGTGACCACGGAGGATCCGGCCAATAATTTCACGCCCGATTATGGGCGCATCATCACTTATCGTTCGGCGGCTGGTTTCGGGCTGCGACTCGATGGCGGGCAGGGCGATACGGGTAGTGTGATTACGCCCTTTTACGATTCACTGCTGGTGAAAATCACCGCGAGTGGAATGAGCTTTCCGCTCGCGCTGGATCGGATGAAGCGCGCGCTGAAAGAATTTCGTATTCGCGGCGTGCAGACGAATATTCCTTTTCTGGAAAATGTGATCAAAAACGAAACGTTCCGGAGTGGGCAGGCGACGACGACGTTGATTGATAAGACGCCGGAATTGTTTGCGTTCAAGCGCCGGCGCGATCGGGCGAATCGGTTGCTCAATTACATCGGCGATGTGGCGGTGAACGGTAATTCGCAGGCGAAAGGGTTTGAGGTGAAGGAACCGTTCAAGCCCATCGCGCCGCCGGAGGACAACGGCGATGGGGAGCCGCCCTCGGGCACGCGGCAGATTTTGCTCGAACAAGGCCCTGAAAAATTCTCCGAATGGACGCGCAAACAAAAGCGGTTGCTCATCACCGACACCACCCTGCGCGACGCGCACCAAAGCCTGTTCGCCACCCGAATGCGCACGGCGGATATGCTGCACATCGCCGATGCCATCGCGCATCGCACGCCGGAGCTCTTCAGCCTCGAAATGTGGGGCGGCGCGACGTTTGACGCCGCGATGCGGTTTCTGCGCGAAGACCCGTGGCAACGCTTGCGCCAACTGCGCGAGGCGGTTCCCAATATTTGTTTCCAAATGCTCTTCCGCGGCTCCAACGCCGTGGGCTATTCAGATTATCCGGATAACGTGGTGCGGGCATTTGTGAAGCACGCGGCGGAAAGCGGCATGGATATTTTTCGCATTTTCGATTCGCTAAATTATCTGCCCAACCTCAAGGCCGCGATGGAGGCGGTGCGCGAGACGCATGCGGTGTGCGAGGGCACCATTTGTTACACCGGCAATATCCTCGATGCGAAGCGCGACAAATATCCGCTCAAATATTACGTGAAGCTCGCGAAGGAGCTGGAGAAGATGGGTGCGCACACGCTTTGCATCAAAGATATGGCGGGGCTGTGTCGTCCGTACGCCGCGCACAAGCTTGTGAAAACGTTGCGCGCAGAAGTGGGGTTGCCAATTCATTTTCACACGCACGACACCAGCGGCGTGAATGCCGCTTCCGTGCTCAAGGCGTCAGAGGCGGGTGTGGATATTACTGACCTCGCGATTGCGTCGCTCTCCGGTTCCACCAGCCAACCCAACCTCAACAGCGTGGTGGCGGCGCTGGATCACACGCCGCGCGAGACGGGGTTGAGCCTCGGCACGTTGAATGAATTTTCCGATTACTGGGAGCAAGTGCGCAAAGTGTACGCGCCCTTCGACACCGGTCCGCGCAGTGGCATTGGCGATATTTATGAACATGAAATGCCCGGCGGCCAATACACTAACCTTCGCGAGCAGGCGGAAAGTATGGGCTTGGGCGCGCGTTGGAAGGAAGTGGCGCGCACGTACGCGGAGGTGAACGATCTTTTCGGCGACATCGTAAAGGTGACGCCGTCCAGCAAAGTGGTGGGCGATATGACGATGTTCCTGGTAACGCGTGGCATCAAGCCGGCGGACGTGGTGAACCTCGAGCCGGGCGCCACGCCCTTTCCGCAATCGGTCATCGATATGATGAAAGGCCGCCTCGGCAAACCCATCGGCGGTTGGCCGCGCCAAGTGCAGCAAGTAGTGCTCGGAAAACAAAAGCCGATCAAGGGCCGCCCCGGCGCGGATCTCAAGCCGCTCAACCTCGAGCGCACGCGCAAAAAACTGGAAGGCGAAATCCATCGCAAAGTCAGCGATGACGCGCTGTTGAGTTTTTTGATGTATCCGGAGGTGTTTCGGGACTACAACAAATTCCGCCGCGAATACGGCGACGTTTCTGTGTTGCCGAGTTCCACTTATTTTTATGGATTGCAACCGGGCGAAGAAATCGCGGTGGACATCGAAGAGGGCAAGACGCTTTACATCAAGCTCATCAACATCAGTGACGCCAACGAGGAAGGCATCCGCACGTTAACCTTTGAGCTGAATGGTTATCCGCGCGAAGTAGAAATCGCTGACGCGTCGCTCAATGTGCTGGAGAAAATTCAAGCAAAGGCCGATCCTGCCAACGAGCTGCACGTGGGCGCTCCCATTCCGGGCATCATCACCGAGCTGGCCGTGGGCGTGGGCGCGAAAGTCTCGAAGGGCGACAAGCTGCTCACGATGGAGGCGATGAAAATGCAAACTACCGTGTACGCTGCGGTCGCCGGGGTAGTGGACGCCATCCACATTGACATCGGCGAATCGGTGGAGGCAAAAGATCTCGTGATGGAATTACGCGAGGCGTGATTTTTGAAACGCCGGCGGGTTGTCATTCGATTTTGAATTCCAAATAACGAGGACGATCGAAGGTGGGTTCGGTGGGTTTGTTCAGATTTACTTCAAAGAGGCGTTCGAGATTATTGCCGGCGAGGTCTTCGAGTTCCCAATCTACTTTTAAGCGGTAGTCGCCGGTCGCCCAAGGTTGGGTTGGGGTGAAGCGCCATTGAGTTTCGTTGCGGGTGACTTCGGTTTTACCGGTAAGGAGTTTGTCGCGCGCGTCCAGCACAGTGAGCATAGTGTGCAGCAGCGCCCAATCGAGCGGGTGCTGGAAGGTTGCGATGAGCGGCGCGCGCGAGTTGGCTTTGGGTGGGGTGATTTTCCAGATATCGGGATTGGGCTGCGCGCGCTTGGCTTCGATGGTGGTGAAGGTTTTTCGGAACGAATTTCCCAGGGGTACGCCGGCTTCGGAATTCCAGTTTTTGGAAATCTCCAACGCGTAACGTTGGCGTGGATCCAGCACGGGGCCGAGGTCGAGGTTGAGATTCACACCGGTCTTTTGCCGGCCGGGATGCAGCCACAGCGTGAGGCGTTTGCCATCGGCGCTCCAGAGTTCGGTTTCGCGGAAGGGCTCGTCGATCGGTTTACCGGTGGAAAGGTTGATGAGCCGGAAGTACCGGAAAATTTTCCCGCGCTGCATCGGTTCGGTGAAGTGAAGATAAAATTTCAAGTGATTGGCCGGTAACACCTTGCCGCCGGGATAGACGGCAGCGAGGCGTGGCGCGGGCGCGCGAATGGCGAAGGTGTGCTCGATGGAGGTGTGTTGGCCGGCGGAATCGGTGAACACCGCCTCATAAATTTGCCCGGCGAGAAAGGGGAAGTGCGGGATGAACTGAACCGTTCCGGAAACGGTTTGGATTTCCCCCAACAAAGCCTCGCCACCCTTGGGGCGCACCGAAAGATGGCCGTTTCCGGTTGCCACCACTGCGTTTGCCTCGAAGCGTAGAGTGGGCTGAGGCAGACGGCACCCCATTGCCCACAAGGCAGACAGCAGCAAAACGAGTCCCAGCCGGTGCATGCTTCAGTCAAGGGTTTAGGCGCGAGGGCAGCAAGTTTATTCTAAAGTTATCCACGGTAACGTTCCTCAAAAATCGGCGTCTTCAAATTGAACTAACTCCATCGCGGGTAGGGCGTATTCTTACCTATTTTTGCCGGTTTCGGCGCGATGCGGGAGAATGAGTACCGCCGTTTTAGGCTTGCCGATACCACCAAATGTGGTAGTTTTCCACCGGGCCACAATATCTTGTGGCAGCCGATTTATCGGCAAAAGGGGGCAAACGGGCGCCTGGAAACAGGCGGGGTGTAAGAATGGCATATACTTCATTCAGGGATTTTTGTGTCGCCGCGCAACTGGCGGAAGCGGATCAGTTTGACCAATGGCGGTCGGACTGGTGTGTGGAGCGTGCCGGTGACGGGGGGGGCGGCACCTTGCCTGAGTTTCTTTGCAAACGCAGTGGTAAAACTGAGGGCGAATTTCTTTCGCGCGTGGCCGAAGCTTACGATTGGCAACGCATTGATCTGGGCGATGTAAAGCCCACCACCGAGGCGCGCCGCCGCATTTCTTCAAAAATCGCCTCACAGCATCGCGTGGTGCCCATCAGTGTGGAGGATGGCGTGCTGTTGGTTGCGGTATCCAATCCGTTCAATACAGATTTGTTAAACGCCGTTCGATTTGCCGCGAAGGGTCCGGTGCGGTTTGTGTTGTCCTCGTCCGATGAAATCGAAAAGAGCTACGAAAAATATTATGGCGTGGGCGCGGAGACGATTGACGAGTTGGCGCAGGACGAGGCGGAGGAGGAGGATGATTTGGAATTGATGTTTGGCGATGAAAAGGAAATCGCCGAGGGCGATCAGGAAGCCAGCATTATCAAGTTTGTCAACCAAGTCATTTGGCAGGCCTACAAGAGCCGCGCAACGGACATCCACTTTGAGCCGCACGAGGATGAACTGCAGATCCGCCATCGCATTGACGGCATCCTGCATCAAATGCCGTTGCCCCCGCAGCTCAAGCTTTTACAGGCCGCGCTCATCTCACGCATCAAGGTGATGAGCGGCATGAACATCGCCGAGAAACGCCTGCCGCAGGACGGCCGCATCAACGTGCGCGTCAAGGGCGAGGAGATTGATATTCGCGTGTCCACTGTGCCCACGGTGTATGGCGAGAGCGTGTCACTCCGGCTGCTCACGCGCGGCAGTGTGCTCAAGGGGATGGACAGCCTCGGTATGTCCGAGGTTCTCGAGAAGGACATTCGCGGCATCATCACCAGACCGCACGGTATTATGCTGGTCACCGGGCCCACCGGCTCGGGCAAGTCCACCTCGCTCTATTCCTTTCTCAACACCATCAACTCCATCGATAAACGGATTATGACAGTGGAGGATCCGGTGGAGTATGAAATGAAGGGAATTAATCAGGTGTCGGTGAAGAACGACATTGGCCGAACCTTCGCGCACGTGCTGCGGCATTTTTTGCGGCAGGATCCGGATGTGATCATGGTGGGTGAGATTCGCGATGGCGAGACGGCGGAGATCGCCATCCAAGCGGCTAATACCGGCCACCTTGTTTTCAGCACCCTGCACACCAACGATGCCCCGAGCGCGTTCACGCGGTTAATTGATATGGGCACCGAACCCTTCCTTGTGGCGGACGCCATCGAGGCGATTATGGCCCAGCGGTTGGTTCGCACCTTGTGTCCGGAATGCCGGGTGGAGCAACAGGTTTCCAAGGACTACTTGTTGAAGGTGGGATTTCCGCCCACGCAAATTTCGGAGGCAAAGTTTTGGCATGGCACCGGATGCGATGTGTGCGGCGAGCGGGGGTATCAGGGTCGCACGGGGATTTACGAATTACTTTCCAACAGCGAGGCGTTGCAGCAGTTGGTGATCGATCGCGCGGCGGCAACCACCATCGGCGTGCAGGCGCGGGCGGAGGGGATGGTTTCCCTGCGCGAATACGGCTGGGGCCAGGTTTTGGCTGGCAAAACATCCATCGAAGAAGTGTTGCGCGTGACGCAGGCACCTGATTCGGGCGACGAACCGAAGGAGAATTTTTAGTGGCCGATCCCAAAGATAAACCGCAGCCCGCAGAGGCATTGCCAGCAGCGTGTAATGTGGTGGATTGTTCCTCGGGCCGGCAACAGTTCTGGCGGTTCACCGGCAGCAAAAACCAGATGAAGCTGGTGGACGTACGCGAGGCTGATCTGGGCGAAAAAATTCCGGACAAGCATCTGGATCGTGATGCCAGCCAAATGTGGCGGGCACATTGCCAAAACGATGCGTGGATGCCGGCCGACAAGGTGTTTTTTCGGGTACTGCATTTGCCTCTGTGCGACGCGCGCGAGTTGCCGGGCATGGTGGAGATGCATCTGGAAAAAGTTTCACCGTTGCCTCTGGGGCGTGCGGTGTGGTCTTTCGAGGTGGTCCCGTCGCATCGCGCGGATCGCGAGCAGCAAACGGTGGTGGTGATGCTGGCCGAGCGCGCCGAGGTGGAGAAATGCGTGGGTGAGCTGGAAAAAGCCGGTTATTTTCCTGACCGATTGGAGGCGGCGGTCATGCATCAGGTGATGGCTACGCCGCAGGGGGGCGAACGGCCCGATGGCGCATGGATTTATCCGCGGTTTCTGGAGGATCGTGTGGTGTGCGCGGTGGCGTGGTGGGACGAAGGCGTGTTGCAAAATATCACGCAAATCACCCTTTCCTCTGCAGAACATCTCAATGAATTAACCGAGCAACTCACCGCCGCCGCGTGGGCCGGGGAAATGGAGGGCTGGCTTACTGGTAGCACGCATTGGCATTTGGTCATCGCTTCGGAACAGGGAGAGCAATGGCTGCCCGTACTCAATGAATGGGCCGGGCAGGGAGTGCAGGTAGAGGCGCCTCCCGACGCGAGTGCGCTTGCCGCAGCCTGCGCCGCCCGCGCCGCGCGACCTTTGGAGCAGGGCAATCTCATGCCACCCGAGCGCCGGGCGGACTATCATCGCCGAGATGTGGACCGCGTGCTCGGCGGTATTCTTTCATGGATGATCTTACTTTATGGAATGCTGCTTGTCGGCTATTTTGTGTTGAATTCGCAAACTGCAATCCGGGAGGAAGCGAAGTATCAGCAGTTGAAAAAAATGGAGGCGATGGAGAAAGAGGTGGAAGTTCTCGTTGCCAAGCGAAACCTGCTGGTGCTTCAGCGCAACAGCCGCATGACCGCCCTGCAGGTGCTCAAGGAAGTGGCCGATCAAATGCCGGAAGAACTATCACTGGGCTTTATCAATTCGGTGGAGGTGAGGGGTGAGGGAAACAATATCACGCTCAACGGTGAGGTGAAATCCGGGCAGGGCAAACGGGTGGATGACTATCGCAATAACCTAGCAAGAATTATGGTGACCGATCCGGTTTCCAAAAAGCAACGAAAGTTGTTTCACGAGGTCATAACCACCGATTCGCGCGAAGGGGCAGCCGGCGTTGAAGGGCCTGGGCGGTGGACAATTATTTGCATGATTCGGCCGAACACCCCATTGAAATGATCACGATCCTGAACATGCTGAACGTGAGAACGGAGGAGCGCTGGGCGGTGATTATTTTTCTGATGTGCGCCCTGGTGGTGGGTAATCTGGTGTGGCTTTCGATGGAGCCGGAACTGCTCACTTTGCGCAGTCAACTGGAAAAGCATGAATTGGAATTGGCGCGCGAAAAAATGGTCCAGACAAATCATAAGGAATACAAACAAAAGGTGGAGGAGCTGAACCCCAAGGCCAGCGTGGCCAGCGGCAGCGAACAAGCCGCCAAGGTGCTTGAGACTCTGCGCCGGGAGGCAGGGGACAACGGCATTACGTTGACCAGAAATGTCCTCGCGCGCTCGGGCACCCGTAAAGACAACCCATTCGAGGAACATAAACGCAATGTTACGTTTGAAACCAACCTGATCAACCTCGTGAAATTCCTACAGGACGTGGCCGGCAAAGAGGATTCAATGATTCGCGTGAGTGATTACAAGATCAGTCCGACCGCCGATCGCCAACGCGTGCAAGTGCAAATGTCATTCGTGGCCAGCTATCCCAAACCCAACTTTGGTGAAAAAAAATCTAAGAAGAAAAAGAAACGATAGGCCGTTTAATTTTACAACCCAACTCAACCTAGCGAAAGAAAGATAGAGATTATGAAAAAAATCATTACCACCCTCGCGCTGCTGGCACTCGTCGGCCCGGCCCGCGCTCAACAAGCACCGCCCGTGCCACAGGTTCCGGAAGCGGAACCCATCGTGCTGCACAAGGGACACATCATGCAGGGAATTGACCTTGAAGCTTTGCTGGAGGAATACAGTGAGCTAACCGGCAAAACCGTGATCACGGCGCAGAATTTGCCGAAGGTAACTTTTTCCTTTAGCACCAAAAATGATTTCACCAGGCGGGAGGCCACGACGTTTTATGAGACGCTGATGGCCACGCGCGGGATCGCCATCGTGGAGGTAAACGCGAAGGTGCTGCAGGCCCTTCCTTCGGCCGAGGTAGTGAAGTCGCCCCCGCCGATTACCGTGTTGCGCCCGGAGGAATTGCCCCAAGGCGATGTGTACATCAACTACGTACACAAGCTAAAGCATGTGAAGGCCTCCGACACGGTGGATCTCCTCACCGCCTTTGCCAAGTCGCCGCAGGCTGTGCAGGCTATCGAGAGTACGGGGACGCTGGTGCTGCGTGATTTTTCAAACAACGTGCGCGCGATGCTCGACATGCTGGATCACATTGACGTTGAGGAAATAAATGATCTGGAAATCGCCGTGGTGAAGATCAAATACGCTCTCTCAGCAGATATCGCGCAAGTGATTGGTACGTACACAGCTAATGGACCTACATCTCAACGCCCCTCCACCAACACGCGTCCTGGCAGTACTGGCACTACCAATCGTGGCGGCACTACTAGCCGCACTGGCAGCACCAGATTCGACTCAGGCCTCCAGCCGGCTACCACTAGCACGCGGTCCTCGGGCACCAGCACGCGGGGGGGGTTACAACAACGCCTTTCGCAGGTTGTTCAGGGCGCGGCCGTTAGCGGCACGGGCGGGGCCATTCTTGGCGAAACTTCCATCATCTCATGGGAACGCGGCAATGAGGTCATCATTGTGGGGAACCCCGCCCAGGTGCTGCAGGCCAAGGCGCTCATTGACAAGCTGGATCGCGTGCAACCGCAGGTACTCATCGAGGCCATCATCATGGATGTGGCTCTGGGTGATGATTCCACTTTTGGTGTGTCCATCCGCGAACAGCAGGAAGGGATTGGAAACGATTCCGGTGCTGCAAATGCCGGGGGTTTTTCCAGTGCGCTGGCTTCAGCGTTTGGGCCGGCCGCATTCGCGGCTAACTCCGTGGAAGGATCCACCTCCGGGTTTAACTATTGGGGCAAGTTTGGCCTCAACTGGGAACTGGCAATAGAGGCGATCAACAATGATACGCGAGTGGAAATCCTTTCACGTCCGCGCATCCAAACCACTCATGCGTCGCTGGCCGAGCTGTTCATCGGCGACACGCGTCCGGTGGTCACCGGCTCCATTCGTGACATCAATGGCGGCACCAGCTCGCAGTATCAAATGCAGAAAATCGGCATCACGCTCGAGGTGCTGCCTTTCATTAATGACGAAGGTGTGGTGTCCATGGAAATCAATCAGCAAATTCAGGACATCGTTGGCTCACAAATCATCGACGGCAACGCCGTGCCCATCACCACCGACCGTTCGGCTAACGCCAAGGTCAACGTGCGTGATGGCGAGATGGTGGTGCTCGGTGGGTTCATTAAGACCAAAGTCACTGAGACAGAAAGTAGCGTACCCGTATTGAGCGATGTCCCATTATTGGGCGCACTGTTTCGGCGCACCGTAGATGTGAATGAGCGCAACGAACTAATCGTGATGATGCGGCCCACTGTGCTGGCCACGCCCGAGGCGGCCTACACTAAGGCCTTGAGCGAGCTGGAAGGCAAGCCGGGGTTCAGGGCGGCACAGTTCAATGAACGCGTACTCGCTCGTAAGTGGGAGGTGAATTTGGATGAAGATCGAAAACGTAAGGAGAAGATCATGCGCGATCGGCACGGGATCGATCTGAAGGATCCCGATGTTAAGCCGTTGGAGGAACCACGGCGTTTGAATGGCTTGGATCAGTTGCGGCGCCAACAACGCTAACGCTGGCCATCGTACCACCAGTTGCACGTTTCCCGCCGGCGGAGGTTGAAGCCCGCTGTGAAGGTGGAGACGATCAAAAACCATAACAGCCTGAAGGGGGAATACATGACCATTCGGCGGTTTGAGGAAAGCAACGGCGGGCGGTGAATGATGTGAATCTGTTGTCTCTGGCGTCGGGCAAGCCGGTTGAGCCGGAGGTCAAATTCAATCTCCTCCGCCGCAAACAGTTTGTGGCTAAACCCTTCCAACTCGCGGAAGGCCGCCGCCCGGCAAAAAATATACGAGCCCGCCGGCAGCTTGAATACGCGACTGATTGCGTTCCATTTCCATAACCCCGCCTGCGCCCACCACGGCATGCACTCCATCCGGATCACCACTCCGCCGCCAAGGGTGCTATCCATTTCCATTAACTCCGCCGTGGCGGCAAAGAGTCCCTCGCACGGGGTGGAATCTGCATCGAGAAAAATAATCCAATCTCCGCGTGTCGCGTTTCCGGCTGCATTCCGCGAGCGGGAGATTTGGTTTTTGGCTTCAAAGACCACCCTCGACCCGGCGGCCTCCGCGATGAAGGCGGTGCGATCGGTGGAATTGTTATCACACACCACCACCTCCAGTTCCCATCCTCGCGCGCGGAACGCCGCTCCCGCATTCTCCACCGCAGTCAAAGTTTCGCCCAACAGCTTTTCTTCGTTGAAGGCCGGAATGGCTATGGAAATCAACACGCCGCACTGTGCCCATGTTGGGCCGCCACTAAAAGCTGAGAATGAGAATGATTGAACTCAGGACCAAATAAAGACCGACTTTCCCATCCTTCTCTGTTATCCTCCCGACCGGTTAACTGTTGATTGAATGGAGAGTTTTCCAAAAAAAATGGAGTCCAAGCCCCGTAAGCCGGGCCGCTGGCGGCGACGTTTGTTTTGGGGCGCAGCGATGTTGGCGGTGCTGTTCACCGTGGGTTGGATGGTTCTCACCAGCAATTGGTTTCTGCGGGCTGCGTTATTACCCAAGGTGAACCACGCGCTCAACGCCACGGTGCGTTTTGAAAACGCCGAGTGGGCGCTCGGTAGTCAACTGCGTTTGGAGGGCGTTACTCTCCACGCCACCGGCGAACGCCCCTTGC